>WYBA01000154.1 GCA_011526095.1 Myxococcales bacterium
CCATCCGCATCAGCACCACCTGCGTCGCGTCGTTGTACAGCGACTGCCCCGACCCCTCGACGTAGAACCCGCAGAACGCCGCCGCCTCCCGCGCCGACATCGTCAGCGCGCTCGCCGCGATCGCGGCACTCACGAACACCTTCTTCATCATCTTCACCTTCTGCATCGGCGGTTCCTCGTGATGAGCATCAACCCGACGAGCACGACGAGGAACGACAGCGCGCCGTCGGCGCCATCCGCTCCGCTGTCACACCCGCAACCCTGCTTCGACTCCTGCTTCGGCGCGGTCGCCGGCGGCGCCTTCACCGCCGCGCCCGCGTCGGCCGGCACCTTCGTCGCCGTGTCCGGGACAGCCGCGCCGCCCGCCTTGACGTCGACCTCGGGCACGTCGGCCGCGACGAGCGACGCGAGCTGGACGCCGCCGCGCGGCGCGAACGCCAGGTCCTGCGCGCCGCGCGGCGGGCGCGGCGGCTCGCCCGCCGGCGGCCCGCCCCACCGCCCGCGCACCGGCGTCGCGCACTCGACCGGGCCGGTCCACTCGTGGCGGATCGCGTAGCGCGCCTGGAAGCTGTTCATGCCCGACGGCGTCGCGCCGGTCTCGAGCGCGCCGCCGGCGCCGCGCACCTCGCGCCCACCGACGACCGCCGACGCCGCGCGGAACACCAGGTCCTCCGACAGCGACGTGCCGTAGCGGACGTGGAGCCGGGTCAGCACGAACCCGCGCGGCGGCGGACGACGCGGGCCCGGGCTCGGCCGGCGCATCCGCGGGTCGGGCTGCGACGGCCGGTCGGCCGCCGGCACCGCCGGCGCCCCCGCCGACACGCCGCCGCCGCTCGCGCGGGCCGGCTCGTCGATCACGTCGGCGCCGAGCGTCGCGAGATCGTTCCACGTCAGCGTCGGCCCCGGGCACGGATCACACGTGCTCGCGTCCCACGCGTACTCGGTGATCACCGCGCCCGGGTGCTTCTCGGCGGTGCGATCGAACAGCGCCGCGTAGAACTCCGCGAACCGGTCGGCGGCCTCGGGCTTGAGGTCGAGGTTGGTCGGGATGAACGCGTTGGGGAGGTTCGCGATCTCGTAGCGCTGGTTGCGCGCGAGGACGTGGACGATCAGGTCCTGGGTGCCGCTCGAGTTGATCAGCCCCAGCCGCACCGGCAGCACGAAGTCGTCGCTGTCGTAGTGGAACCGCAGCGGCGACAGCTTAGCGGCGCCGCCCTCGAACGTCACCTTGGTCGGATCGACCTTGGCGACGAAGAACTTCCACCCGCCCTCGACGTACGGCCGCAGCATCGGCTCGGCGCCGGCGGGGATCGCGTACTGCTCCTGGCGCAGCCAGGTGTCGAGGCCGGTCGAGTCCTTCGCCGACAGGATCACGATCTGGTACTCGCCGACGGTGAACTGCGCCTCGATCGTCACGCCGAGGTCGGCCTTCTTCGGGTTCGGTGGCGCCGCGCCGGGCGCGCTGCCGCGCTGGGCGCGCGAGCGGTCCTTGCGATCCCACACGTCGGGGGCGCACGGGTCCTGCTCCCAGTACTCGACGAGCCGCGGCGAGTCCATCAGATCCACCCGCGCGAACACGTCCGCGGGCAGCGTCTTGACGTCGGCCTCCTGCAGCACGACCGGCACCGGCACGACCAGCGCGAACGCCTCGGGCGGCCCCTGGTAGTGGTTCTGCATCGACAGCACCGTGCGGGTGCCCTCGCGCATCAGCACGACCTGCGTCGCGTCGTTGTAGAGCGCCTTGCCGGAGCCCTCGACGTAGAACCCACAGAACGCGTCGGCGCGGCGCGGCGCGATCGTGATCGCGATCGCGACGATCGCGGCGCAGGCCAGGCACGACACGAGGAACGCTCGGCGCATGATCCCCCCAGGGAGCGGTCGGGGCACGAGCATAGACCAACGCACCGGGCGCGAGCTTGGCCTGCAGAACAATGTCCACGCGGCGTTACAAGTGACGCGAGCCGGCGCGGGCACCGCGCCGAAGGCGCGGGCACCGCGCCGAAGGCGCGGGAGCGCCGGGAGCGAGCGTTCAAGTCCGGTGCGCGCGCGACCGGAATTGGTCATGATCGTCGTACCGTGCGCGCGCCTCGCTCGATCCTGCTGGCGCTCGCGAGCCTGGTGCTCGCGCGCGCGCCGTCGCGCGCCCGCGCCGACGGCGAGCGCACGGCCGATCGCGCGCCCGATCGCGTGATCGAAGCGTGGGTCGGGACCTGGCGCGGCGACGCGACGTGGAAGGGCTGCACGGCGCCCGGGCCCGAGGCGCTGACGCTGGCGCTGACGTGGCAGGACGGCGGCGCCGCGCTCGACGGCGCCGCGGTGTTCGATCCGCTCGGCGCGCTGTGGCTCGAGCGCGGCGACGGCGGCGCGCTGCGCGTCGTCCAGGACGACGTCACGATCGAGCTGGCGCCGGCGCGGCCGCGCAAGGGCAAGGCCGCGCGCCGCGCCACGCTGAGCCTGCGCACCACCTCGCAGTGCACGATGACCGCGCGCCTGACCCGCGACACCACCGGCATCGCCGCGTGCGACGACCTCGTCGCGCTCGCCGCCGCGGCGCCCGGGTGCGACGGCGTCACCGTCGCCGACGCCGTGCTCGCCGACGCCGACACCTGGCCCACGCTCACCGGCAAGGCGCGCAAGGCCGCGGCGCGGGCGTGCGCGGCCGCGGCCGACACCGTGCGCGGCGACCTCGCCGCCGCCGACTGTCTCCCCCTCGCCCCCGGCGAGGATCCGTCGCAGATCGCCGCGTGCGCGCCGGCCTGGCAGCTCGCCGCGCGGGTGTCGCGGTGCACGCGGCTGCCGGTCGAGACCCAGCAGGCCGCGATCGCCGGCACCGCGCAGCTCCGCCGCTCGCTCCGCGCCTCCGCCGGCAAGGCGTCGGCGAACGAGCTCGCCGCCGAGATGTGCAAGGCGGTCGCCGAGGACCTGCAGCTGCTGCTCGACCTGCGCGGCTGCCCGTAGCTACAGCGGGCAGCCGAGCGCGTTCGCGCCCTGACGGAGCGCCTCGGTCGCGGTCTTGCACGCGTCGTTCACCTGGACGCGGACGTCGTCCGGCACCTGCCCCGCTTGCCGCCAGCCCTCGAGCATCGCGTCCATCCCCTGGCGCGCGGCGTCACGCGTCTCCTGAGGGATCTTGTCGCACCGCAGGTAGCGCTCCAGGTCGTCGATGTACTGGTCGCACCACACGTACCCCGTGCGCGCAGCGCCGGCGGCGCCGCCCCCGGTGAGGCACTGCCGCGTGCCCAGGTCGGCGCGCAGCGTGGCCGCGTCGGCCTCGCACCGCGCCGCCTGCGCCTTCTTCTTCTTGCCGGTGAGCTTCTTCCACGCCTTGCGGTCCGCCGCCGCGTCGCCCGCCGCGGTCCCGCCGCAGCCGGCGTCGACCTCGCGCAGCGCCAGCGCCGCGTCGCACGCCGCGATCCCCGACGACGTGCGGGTCAGCGTCGCCTTCGCGGTGCACCCGCCCGCCGTCTTCATCGCCAGCTTCACGCCCTTCTTGCCCCACGTCAGCGTCAGCGACAGGTCGTCGCGCGGCGCGCTCAGCGCGGCGAGGGCCGCGGCGAAGTCGACGTCGCCGAGCCCCTCCATCAGGGTGTCGCCGTCGAGCGTGATCGTCCCGCGCGCGGCGACCAGCGTCAGCGCCAGCTTCTTCGACCCGGCCGTGGTGCAGCCCTTCCACGTCGCCTTGCCGGTCCACGTCCCGACCCAGCGCTCGGCGACGTCGGCCGACTGCGCCTCGGCCCGCCCCGCCGCCGCCATCACCACGACCGCGGCCACCGCCGCGACGACCGCCGCGCCTGCCTGGCTTCGCCTCGTCATGCCCTCCATCGTGCCACGAGCCGGCCGGCGAGCCACACCGCGACGCCGGCCGCGATCGTGCCCAGCGCCCACCGCGCCTCGCCCAGGTTCTGGTCGAGCTGGGCGTACGCGATCCACGCCGAGCTCGCGACGAAGATCGCCGGCGTCACCGGGTAGCCCCACGTGCGGTACGGCCGCGGCGCGTCGGGGCGGGTGAACCGCAGCACGACGACCGCGGCGACCGCGAGCGCCGCGAAGATCGCCAGCGTGAACCCGACGTAGCGGATCACCTCGCCGAGCTGACCGATCAGGATCACCGCGCACGCCAGCGCGCCCTGCAGCACGATCGCCACCCACGGCACGCCGCGCGACGACCTTCGCGCGAGCACGCGCGGCAGCGCGCCGTCCTCGGCCATCGCGGCGTAGACGCGCGGCCCCGCCATCACCATCGCGCTCACCGCGGACACCAGCCCGAGCGCGATCAGCGTCGACAGCAGCGTCCCGGCCGCCTCGCCGAACAGCGCGCGCGCCGCGGCGTCGCCGACCTCGACGATCGGCCCGCCGCCGGCGCCGGTCGCCAGGTACGCCGGGTCGAGCGCCCACAGGAACGTCAGGTTGAGGCCGACGTAGAGCACGGTGACCAGCGCGGTCCCGGCGAGCAGCGCGCGCGGGATCGTGCGCGCCGGGTCGCGGATGTCGCCGGCGATGTACGCCGCGGCGTTCCACCCCGAGTACGCGAAGCTCACGTACATCAGCGCGATCGCGAAGTCGTGGGTCGCGACCGTCGCCAGGCCGTCGCCGCGCGCCTGCAGGTGCGACGCGTCGCCGTCGCCGAGCAGCAGGCCCGCGACGATGAACCCGACGATCAGCGTCGCCTTGGCGATCGACAGCGCCGCCTGGACCCGGCCGCCGACGACGGTGTCGATCGCGTGCATCGCGGTCATCGCGATCACCAGGCCGCACGCCAGCGCCTTGGCCTCGTCGGGCCCGGCGAGGCCCGGCGCGACCGCGCCGGTGTACGCCGCGAACGCCAGCGCGGCCGCGGCGATCGGCGCGGAGAACCCCGCGAACAGCGACACCCAGCCGGACAGGAACCCGACGAGCGGGTGGAACGCCTCGCGCAGGTAGACGTACTCGCCGCCGGCCCTGGGCATCATCGCGCCGAGCTCGGCGTAGGCCGCGGCGCCGCACAGCGCGAGCACGCCGCCGACCACCCACGCGGTCAGCATCGTCCCCGGATCGCCCAGCCCCGCCGCCTGGAACCCGGCGGAGGTGAACACGCCGGTGCCGATCATGTTGGCGACGACGATCGCCGCGGCGACGACGAACCCGAGCCGGCGCGGCGGCTCGCCGGCGCCGCGCGCGTCCGCGGCGCCTGGCTCGGGCGCCGTCACGGACGCTCAGCCCGCGGCGAGCCCGAGGTGGACGTCGTGCCGGCTGCGGCGCAGCCGCAGGTGACGATCGAGGAACGCCAGCGCGTCGCGCCAGCACCGCCGCGCGTCGCGATCCCAGACCAGGGCGTGGAACGCATGGATGCCGCCCGGGTAATACCGCGCCTCGCACGGCACACCGAGCGCGCCGAGCGCCTTTTCGAGCCGCCGCGTGTCGTCGAGCAGCGGATCGCGCGTACCGACCGCGGCGAAGAACGGCGGCAGCGGCCGCGCCAGCTCCGGCGCGCCGCGCTCGAGCACGACGAGCGGATCGGCGAGGTCCTGCAGCGCGCCGTGATCGCGGCGCTGCAGGTAGACGTCGGAGCAGTTGTGGATCGCGCCGGACAGCCACGCCGGCATCGGCCGCCGCGCGGCGAACCGCTGCGGGTTCGACACCTGCAGCAGCGCGCAGAACGGCAGCGCCGCGTGCGGCGTGACGCCGGTGTCGAACGCGCGCCGCGCCCACGGCTCGGGCCGGCGGGTGTGCGTGCACAGGGTCAGCGCGGTGACGAGGTTGCCGCCCGCCGACTCGCCGGCGACGGCGACGCGCCCGAGATCGCCGCCGAGCGCCTCGACGTGGCGCACCATCCACTCCCAGCCCAGGCACACGTCCTCGATCGCCGCGGGGAACGGGTGCTCGGGCGCGAGCCGGTAGCTGAGGTTGACGACGAGGTAGCCGTGGCGCGCGAACGCCAGGCCCATCAGCCAGTGGGTGTCCTTGGACAGCAGGCTGAACGCGCCGCCGTGGACGTAGAACACCACCGGCCACGGGCCCGGCCGCGACCGCGGGCGATAGACGTCGAGCAGGTGCGCCGGCGACGACGAGCCCGGCACGTACGGCAGATCGCGCAGCACGTCGACGCCGTGCGCCGACGGGCGCGCGCGCGGGTGCAGCCGCCCGACCTTGGCCAGCGCGGTGAGCGCGCCGTTGGACACCAGGCTGAACGGGCTGCGGCGGATCCGCACCGCCTCGATCTCGAACGCGTCGCGCCACGGGCGCAGGGTGCGCGTGCTCATCTTCTTCCTCCGCGCCGGCGCCGGCCGCGCCGGGCACGCTTGCCCCACGGCATGGGCGCGAGCGCCAGCGCGAGCGCGACGAGCCACATCCCCGACGCCGCGCCGATCGCGCAGCCGCCGGTGGCGTCGCCGTCGATCCCGCCGCCGCCGCCGCCCGCCGCGTCCGGACCGCCGCCGGGCCCCGCGTCGGGACCTCCCGGCAGCGGCTCGACGCACGCGCCCTCGGCCTGGACGATCCCGATGTCCTCGCCGTAGTAGAAGCGCAGGATCGAGCGGACGTCCCACCCCTGCTCGGCGAGGCAGTGCGAGCCGTTCTGCGACATGCACCCGCGGTTGGCGTGGTTCGCCGGGTCGACGAAGCCGAGCTCGGTCTGGGTGATCTCGTCCCCCGACTTGCCCTGGTTGTAGGTGACCCAGACCTCGGTGCTCGTGGGATCGTCGGTGCCGCCGACGCAGTCGGGGCCGTCCTGCAGCGCCCCGGCGACGTAGAACGCGGCGACCTGGGTCGCGGCGTCGCCCGCGTCGGGCGGGTAACGCAGCACCAGCCCCGACGTCGCGCGCGCCGCCGCGAGGTGCTGCTCGCCCGGCGGCCGGCCGCAGGTGTAGACCTGATCGCCGGTGCCGTCGCCGATCGAGCCGGTGCGCTCGAGCCGGTAGTAGAGGTAGCTGCGCGCGGCGATCGCCTGCGCCTCGAGCGCGGCCTGATCCGCCGCGCCGTTCTCGCACGCGACGACGTGCGGCAGGTAGTCGGTCTCGACGTCGACGACGACGTCGCCGCCCGCGGTCTCGACCGTCGCCTGGCAGAACGCGGTCAGCCCGTAGGTGCCCTCGGTCAGCCGGTCGCCGCCGCAGGCGACGAGCAGCAAGGGCGGCAGGGCGAGCAGCGCGCGGCGCACGGGCGGAATGTACCGCGCCGGCGCCGCTACTGCTGCGGAATCTCCTGCAGCGTGACGTCGACCTCGCGCTCGGCGGCGCCCTGCTTGATCCGCACCTTGACCGTGTCGCCGACCTTGTGGCGGTCGAGCGCCTTGAACAGATCGACCTGCGCGGCGATCGGCGCGCCCTCGATCGCGACGATCACGTCGCCGAGCACGAACCGCCCGGCGGGGTCCTTCTTCACGCCGCCGAGGCCGGCGCGATCGGCCGCGCTCCCCGGCTGGATGTCCATGATGATCACGCCGCGCACGCCCATCTTCTGCGCGAGCTGATCCGAGCCGATCGAGATGCCGAGCCCGGGCCGCTTGAGCGTGCCGCCGCTCGAGATGATCTGCGGGACGATCGAGTTGACCGTGTCGACGGGGACCGCGAAGCCGATGCCGGCGTACGCGCCCGACGGGCTGTAGATCGCCGTGTTGACGCCGATCAGGTTGCCCTGGCTGTCGAGCAGCGGGCCGCCCGAGTTGCCGGGGTTGATCGCGGCGTCGGTCTGGATGACGTCGTTGATCGGCCGGCCGGTGATGCTCTTGATCTCGCGGCCCAGACCCGAGATCACGCCGGTCGTGAGCGTCTGGTCGAAGCCGAACGGGTTGCCGATCGCCAGGACCTTCTGCCCGACCTTGAGGCTCGACGAGCTGCCGATCTTGAGCTCGGCCAGCTTCGACGACGGCGCGTCGATCCGCAGCACCGCGAGGTCCTTGTCCGGCGCCTTGCCGACGATCTTGGCGGCGTAGGTCGTGCCGTCGGACAGCGTGACCTGGGCCGAGTCGCCGCCCTGGATCACGTGGAAGTTGGTGACGACGTGGCCGGAGGAGTCCCACACGAAGCCGGTGCCGGTGCCCTTGGGCATGTCGGTCACGTCCATCGTGAACCGGTCGCGCACGCTCGCCAGCGAGGTGATGTGCACGACCGAGCGCGACGCGTTCTCGAACACCTGGATCGTCGCGGTCTCGTCGGCGCCGAGATCCTGCGGGATCACGACCTGATGGGGCTGGAAGCTCGACGCCGGCGGGCCCGCCTGGGCGCGGCCGCGACGCTGCTCGACGACCATGAAGATCAGCACGCCCGCGACGACGAGGAGCAGGACGGCGAGCCACAGGGTCAGCGCCGAGCCCTGCCGGCGGGAGAACGGTTGCGGAGCTTGCTGCACCAGGGGGGAGTGTGACACGGCTGGCCTCACGCGGGCATGAACCCCGGGGCGCGCCGCGGACATTCCCGGGCGGTGCCCGGCTACGGCTCGACCTCGAGCACCCCGTCGCACACGACCGAGATCAGGCCGGTCGCGGCGTCGCGCGCCGCGGCCAGCGTCTCCCCGTCGCACCGCGCGACCAACGTGGCCGCCGCGTCCTCGGGGACGTAGACCTCGTGCGGCACGTCCCCGGCGCCCTCGACCTCGAGCCGCAGCGCGCGGGTCGTCCGGTCCCACCGGTTCTCGATCACCTCGCCGGCGATCCGCCGCGCCGACACGCGCGACAGCCACGCCACGACCTGCGGCCGCTCGGTCCAGGTCGTGCCGTCCCAGTCGTGCACGCCCCAGCTCGCCTGCGAGCTCTCCTTCCACACCCAGAACGCGTCGCCCGCCAGGTACTTGTCGTGGAGCTCGGCCTGGACGTTCATCCACAGATCCGAGTTCACGGTGTCCGGCCCGATCCCGAACTCGCCGATGAACAGCGGCGTCTCCCACGCGTCGGCCTCGGCGCGGGCGTTGCGCATCGACGGCTCGAGGTCCTCGGGCTCGAGCTGCTCGATCGGCGTCTGGTTGGCGCCGAACACGTAGGTGTAGATGTGCGGGGCGTAGACCGCGCCGCTCACCGGGAACGGCGCGTCGGCCTCGGGCACGAAGTCGAACAGGTTGCGCACCGCGGTCGGCTCGAAGAACACCAGCTTGCGCGGCGCCGCGGCGCGCACCGCCGCGGCCGCCTCGAAGCTGAACGCGTCGACCTCGGGCTGGCCGATCACCGGCTCGTTGTACAGCTCGAACCCGATCACCGCCGGATGCTCGGCCCACCGCGCCGCGACCATCGCGAGCATGTCGCGGAACTCGGCCTGCAGCCCCGACGGATCGCCGATCGCGAAGAACGTCTCGAACGCGCGCGCGACCTGGGCCGAGCCGCGCCGCGCCTCCAGATCGTCGAGCGGGCCCTCGAGCAGCATGTCGGGCGGCGGCTGGATCGCCCACAGCGGCGCGCCGTCCTCGCCGATCTCCTTGGAGTACGCGTCCTGGTGCAGGTCGACGAGCACGAGCACGCCGGCGTCGCCGGCGCAGTCGATCGCCGCGTCGACCGCCTGCAGGTACGCCTCGTCGTAGACGTCGCGCTCCGGCTCGATCCCGCTCCAGTTGATCGGCAGCCGCAGGACGTCGAGCCCGAGCGCGCGCATCCGCGCGCAGTCGGCGGCGGTGAGCGGCGGGATGTCCTCGAGCGGGACGCGCCCGTCGTCGAACGTCACGTCGAACACGCCCTCGACGCGGGCGTTGACGCCGCGGAGCAGGGCGATGCGGCCGCGGTCGTCGCGCAGGTGCGGGCCATCGGCGTACAGCGGCGCGGTGCGCGGCGCCGCCGCGTTGTCACCGCAGGCGATCAGCCCCAGCGCCACGCCGGCGCCGAGCAGCAGGGTACGAGCCATGCGCGGACCGTAGCCAACGCGCGCGCTGGCTGTCCGCACGAAACGGCGTTCAGGCGGCGAGCAGCGGCGCGACGGTCGCCTGCAGGTGGCGGCGCGCGCGGTGGGTGCGGATCTTGACGTTGCCGACGGTCAGCCCGAGCGCCTTGGCGATCTCGGCCTCGCCGAGGTCGTCCTCGAACCGCATGCGGAACACGGGCGCATAGCGCTCGCCCATCTGGGCGAGGGCGCGGCGGATGTGGTTCGCCGCCTCGTGAGCCGCGAGCCGCTGCTCGGCCGTCGGCCGGTCGTCCGCGGCCTCCGGCACCGACTCGTCCTCGAGGCTCGCCGTCGGGCGCCGGCGCTTGCCGCGCAGGTGCGACAGCGCCGTGGTCGCCACGATCCGGTACAGCCAGGTGCGGTAGCGGGACGCGCCGCGGAAGGACTCGCGGTGACGGTGGGCCAGCAGCAGCGCGTCCTGCGCCACATCCGCCGCCTCGTCCGGGTCGTTCACGTACTTGCGGGCGACCGCGTGTGCGAACGCGACCTCGCCCGTTCCAATCCGTCCATCCAGCCGCTCGGTCGAATCGTTCAAATCGTTCATGTGAACGTTCTAGCCACCGGACCACTGGCCGTCAAGGCGCAATCTTTCGCCGCCAGGACAGAACTACGTGGTCAGTAAGATGCTGACGCGGGATCTCGTGGCCGTTTTGACTGATTCCGTAACCGCGTTATCCTGGCTGCCCTCCAACCCACCGTGCCCCGTCTGATGTCACCCCGGGACCTCGCGGACGCCATCGGAGTCAGCGAGTCCTCGCTCAAGCGATGGGCTGACTCCGGGCGGATCGCGGTCGTCCGGACCGAAGGAGGTCACCGCCGGATCCCGGTGACCGAGGCCGTCCGCTTCATCCGCGAGACCGGCCAGCGGGTCGTTCGCCCCGAGCTGCTCGGCCTGCCCGACGATCCGTCCGCCACGCCGACCGACGGCGAAGCGCTGTACGACGCGCTCGCGCGCGGCGACGGGCGGGCCACGCGCGCGATGCTCCTCGGGCGGTACCTCCACGGCGAGGGCGTGGCGGCGATCTGCGACGGCCCGATGAGGACCGCGATGACCCGCCTGGGCGAGCTGTGGAAGGAGCAGGAGGATGGGGTGTTCATCGAGCACCGCGCCACCGACCTCTGCATCCAGGCGCTCGCGCAGATCCGCGCGCTGATCGAGGTCCCGGCCGACGGCCCGGTCGCCCTCGGCGGCGCGGCGTCGGGCGACCAGCACCTGCTGCCGTCGTTCATGGCCGCGGCGGTGCTCGCCGCCGAGGGCTGGAACGCGGTCAACCTCGGCGCCGACACGCCGGCGACGGCGATCGCCCACGCGATCCTCGCTCACCACCCGCGGCTGGTCTGGCTCAGCGTCACCAACCCGATCACGGCCGAGGTCGGGCGCTCGCTCGGCAAGCTGATCGACGGCGAGCTCGCGAGCGGGCGCGCCGTCGTGATCGGCGGCCGCCACGCGTCACGGGTGCCGGTGAAGCAGGCGGGGCTGTTCACCGCCGGCACGATGGGCGAGCTGGCGGCGTACGCGCGCGGCCTGGCCCGGACCACCGGCAGCTGACGGCCGGGCGGCCGGCGGGCCCGCGTGGTAGACCGGTGCCGCCTTGCCGCCCCCCGACGCCCCCCGCGTGCCCCTGCTCGATCTGCGGGCGCAGCTCGCCGAGCTGGGCCCGGCGCTCGAGGCCGCGGTGCTCGAGGTCGTGCGCTCGGGCAGCTACATCCTGGGCCCGGCGGTCGCCGCGTTCGAGGCCGCCGCCGCGCGCCACCTCGGCGCCCGCCACGCGATCGGCGTGTCGTCGGGGACCGACGCGCTGCTGGTCGCGCTGATGGCGCTCGGGATCGGGCCCGGCGACCGCGTGATCACCACCGCGTACTCGTTCTTCGCCACCGCCGGCGCGATCGCGCGGCTCGGCGCCGCGCCGGTGTTCGTCGACATCGACCCGCGCAGCTACAACCTCGACCCGCGCGGCGTCGACGCCTGGCTCGACGCCCACCCGGCGGAGGCGGCGACGGTCCGGGCGCTCCTGCCCGTGCACCTCTACGGCCAGTGCGCCGACCTCGCGGCGCTGGGCGCGATCGCGCGCGCGCGCGGGATCGCCGTGGTCGAGGACGCGGCGCAGGCGTTCGGCGCGACCGCCCCGCTCGGCGACCGCGCGCGCGCCGCGGGCACCGTCGGCGCGGTCGGCTGCTTCTCGTTCTTCCCGTCGAAGGTGCTCGGCGGGATCGGCGACGGCGGGCTGGTCGTCACCGACGACGACGCCCTCGCCGCGCGCGTCCGCACGCTGCGCGTCCACGGCGCGCAGCCCAAGCACCACCACGCGCTGATCGGCGGCAACTTCCGGCTCGACGCGATCCAGGCGGCCGCGCTCGCGGTCAAGCTGCCCCACGCCGCGCGGTGGGCGGCGGCCCGCCGCGCGGTCGCCGCGCGCTACGACGCCGCGCTCGCGCCGCTCGGCGTGACGGTGCCCCAGCCCAGCTGGGGCGCGGCGCACCACGTCTACGCGCAGTACGTCGTCCGCCTGCCCGCCGGCGTCGATCGCGACCGGCTGGCCGCGCACCTCGCCGCGCGCGGGATCGAGACCGCGGTGTTCTACCCGGTGCCGCTCCACCTCCAGGCGTGCTTCGCGCACCTGGGCTACCGCGCCGGCGCGCTGCCCGAGGCCGAGCGCGCCGCCAGCGCCACGCTGGCGCTGCCGCTCTACCCCGAGCTGCCGCCCGCGCTCCAGGACCGCGTCATCGCCGCGCTCGCCGAGGGGATCGATGCGGTCGGGTGACGCCGCCGCGCGCCCGCGCGCGATCTGCGTCGTCGGCGCCGGCGCGTGGGGCAGCCACCACGTCCGCACGCTCGCCGAGCTCGGGCTGCTCGGCGGCGTGGTCGAGCTCGACGACGCGCGCCGCGCCGACCTCGCCGCGCGCCACCCGGGCACGCCGGTGTTCGCCGCGCTCGACGCCGCGCTCGCCCACGGCTTCGACGGCTGGGTCGTCGCGACGCCGGCGCGCACCCACTACGAGGTCGCGCGCGCGCTGCTCGATGCCGGCCAGCACGTGCTGGTCGAGAAGCCGATCACGCTGTTCGCCGACGAGGCGCGCGATCTGTGCCGCCGCGCCCACGCCCGCGGCGTGACGCTGATGGTCGGCCACGTCCTGCTGTTCCACCCCGCGATCCGCGCGATCAAGGCGCTGATCGACAGCGGCAAGATCGGCCGACTCCAGTACGTCTACTCCAACCGGCTCAACCTCGGGACCGTGCGCACCGAGGAGAACATCCTGTGGAGCTTCGCGCCCCACGACGTGTCGATCTTCCAGTACCTCGTCGGCGCGCGGCCGATCGCGGTCGAGTCGCGCGGCGCGATCTTCCTGCAGCCCGGCATCCACGACACGACGATGACGATGCTGCGCTACCCCGACGGCGTCGTCGGCCACATCTTCCTGTCGTGGCTCCACCCGTACAAGGAGCACCGGATCGTCGTCGTCGGCTCGCAGGGGATGCTGTCGTTCGACGACTCGTCCGAGGGCAAGGACGTGCTGTTCTACGAGAAGGGCATCGACTGGGTCCACGGCCAGCCGGTGCGCCGCGACGGGCCGACCGAGGTCATCCCGTACGAGCGGCGCGCGCCGCTGGCCGAGGAGCTGCGCTACTTCGCGGCGCGGCTCGACGGCAGCCCGGTGACGATCGCCGGCGGCGACGACGGGGTCGAGGTGCTGGAGATCCTCGAGGAGGCGACGCGCGATCTGCTGGCGAGCGAGGCGCCGCGGGCGCGCGCCGGCGAGCAGGCCGCCGACCGGGTCAGTGGGACGACAGGAAGTGCTCGGCCTCGAGCGCGGCCATACAGCCGCTCCCGGCCGCGGTGATCGCCTGGCGCCACTTCTTGTCCTGGACGTCGCCGGCGGCGAACACGCCCGGCACGCTGGTCTGGGTCGTGCCCGGCGTCGTCACGATGTAGCCCTGGTCGTCGAGCGCGAGCTGGCCGCCGAGGAAGTCGGTGTTCGGCTTGTGGCCGATCGCGAAGAACAGGCCCGCCGCCGGCACGTCGCGCTCGGCGCCGGACTTGAGATCCTTGACCCGCACGACCTCGACGCCCTGCCCGCCCGAGACCTGGACGACCTGGTGCGAGTAGAGGATCTCGATCTTGGGGTTGTCCTTGGCGCGCTGCTGCATGATCTTCGACGCGCGCAGCTCGTCGCGGCGGTGGACGATGTAGACCTTGCTGCCGAACTTGGTGAGGAACGAGGCCTCCTCCATCGCCGAGTCGCCGCCGCCGATCACGAACAGCGGCTTGTTCCGGAACACCGGCAGCGCGCCGTCGCACACCGCGCACGCCGACACGCCCTTCTGCCACAGCTCGTGATCGCGCGTGCCGGGGACGTCGTCGCGCTTGGCGGTCGCGCCGGTGGCGATGATCAGCGTGTTCGCCTCGCCCTCGCGCTCGTCGGTGGCGTAGCGGAACGGGCGGCGCGACAGGTCGACGCGGGTGACCGTCTCGGGGTGGATCACGGTGCCGAACCGCGCCGACTGGGCGCGGAACCGTTCGGTCAGCTCGGGGCCGCCGATGCCCTCGGGGAACCCGGGGAAGTTCTCGACGTCGGTGGTGGTCGTGAGCTGGCCGCCGGCGGCGATGCCGCCGGCCATGAAGCCCTCGAACAGCACCGGCTTGAGGTCGGCGCGCGCGGTGTAGATCGCGGCGGTGTGAGCGGCGGGGCCGCTCCCGATGATGACGACGTTGTCGGCCATGAGGTGGCGTACTGTAGTCGCCGATGCCCCGCGCCGCCACCGAGGACGCCCTCGACCAGCTCGATCGCACCCACCGCCGCCACGACCAGGCGCTGGCGGCGCTGCTCGAGGCGGCCGGGCACCTCGCGGCGGGCCGCGCCGGCCCCGGCGATCTCGACGACATCGGCGAGGCGATCGCCTACTTCGAGCGCGCGGTGCCGCGCCACTTCGCCGACGAGGAGGACTCGCTGTTCCCGCGGCTCGACGCGGCGCTGCCGGCGCGGCGAGGCGACCTCGATCGCCTGCGCGCCGAGCACACCGAGCACCTCGCCGACCACGCGCGGCTGCGCGAGCTGTTCGACGGCTGGGGCGCGGACGTGCCCGGCCCCGACGACGCCGCCGCCCTGCTCGCGGTGGCCCAGCGCCACGCCGAGACCCACCGCCGCCACGTCGAGCTGGAGGACGAGCTGTTCGCCGAGGCGCGCGCCGCGCTGTCGCCCGAGGCGCTCACCGCGATCGCGGACGAGATGGACGCGCGGCGCGGACGCGGCGGCGGTGGTGGCGGTGGTGGCGGTGGTGGTCGCCGGCGAGGCTGACCGGCACGCGCGCGCAGCGGTCAGTCGTTGTCGGCCTTGTCAGCCTTGTCGGCCTTGCCGCCCTTGGCCTTGCCGCCGCCGGCCTTGTCCGCGCGCGCCTTGGCGTCCTCGGCCCGCTTCTCGGCCTCGAGCTCGGCGAGGTGCTTGCGCGTGATCTTCGGCTTGCCGTCGAGGCGCCCGCCGATCGCGTCGCCGAGCTCGGCGAGCATCGGCGCGACCTTGCCGCGCTTGATCAGCGTGGCGACCGCGACCGCGCCGACGGTCAACGCGGCCAGCGACGCCCACTGCGCGAACGTGAGGCCGACGTAGCGCGGGTCGCTCTCGTTGAGCCGCAGGAACTCGAAGAAGAACCGCGCGGGCGCGTAGAGCAGCACCGTCAGCACCGCCAGCAGCCCCGCCGGCGTCTTCTTGCGGCCGAACGCCAGGTAGAGGATCAGCGCGTTGATCGGCAGCAGGTAGAGCAGCTCGTACAGGCCGAGGTTGTGCAGCGTGACGGTGTCGCCGGGCGACACGCCGGGGTACTCGGCGCAGAACGGCGCGTCCGGCCCGGGGCGGATCGGCGAGCAGTGGCCGCGCTCGACCAGCTCGGCGAACGGGTAGTCGGTGCCGAGGGCGAAGCTGGTCTGGCGCCCCATGTGGTCGTGCACGACGGTGCAGCCGACGCGGCCGATCGTGAACCCGGGGAGCAGCCCGACGAACACCGCGTCGACCCACATCCCGGGCGTCAGCCGCTTCCACCACACGAACAGGAAGCCGCCGATCGCGCCGCCGATGAACCCGCCGTACGACGAGATGCCGATCCACAGCTTGACCAGCAGCAGCGGATCCTTGGCGAGCCGCTCGTGCTGGTACGCGAGCACGTCGAACACGTGGGCGCCGATGAAGCCCGACACCACGACCCACGCGATCAGGCCGCGCAGATCGTCCTCGTCGCAGCCGCGGGCCTCGGCGTAGCGTCGCATCAGGTGGGCGCCGAGCAGCACGCCGGTCGCGACCAGCATGCCGAAGTACTGGAGCTTCAACCCGAACAGGTCGATGTGCCCGAGCTCGAAGAACGGCAGGCCGCCGCCGTGCGAGTGCTGCGCGGTGCCGGCGAACAGGCCGGCGACGCCGGCCACGAGGAAGGTCCACATCGGGTTGCGCGGACCTTAACAGACGGCCGCACCCACGGAAATTCCCCCGGCGCCTCGCCGAGCGGCCCCGGTCACTTGGAGCGGCCGCGACAATGGCGTAGGGTCTGGCCGTGGTCTGGGAGCCCTACGCGCTCGCGATCGTGTTCGGCCTGCTGGTGTCGGCCGCGATCTACTTCGTCGTGATGTGGCCCCAGGTCGAGCCGCCAGACGACGATGTCGACGATGTCGACGACGTCGACGCGGCCGTCGCGAGCGCCGCGGCCGCGCCCGCCCCGAAGGCCGCGGCCGAGTAGCGGGCCGCGTCGCGCCCGGCGGGTTATCCTCGACGACGTGACGACACGCCCGGGGTGGATCGCGGCGCTCGTGCTCGGCGCCGGCCTCGCGACCGCGACCGCCGCACCGGCGCCGCGCGACCACGTCGTCCGCGTCGAGCACCGGCCGGCGGACGAGAGCCCGAGCCTGGGGCCGACCCACGCCCCGGTCACCGCGGAGCTGTTCTTCGTCCCCGGCCAGGTCGAGTCCAACCGCGCCTACACCAAGCTGGTCGAGCTGCAGCGCCGCCACCCGCGCCGGCTGCGCGTCGTGTTCCGCGTGATCACCCGACAGGCCCAGGTCGTCGTGCCGATCGCGGCGCTCGAGGCGTACGCGCAGGGCAAGTTCGACCCGTTCATGAAGGCGATCCTCGCCGCGCGCGGCGGCACCGTGCGGCGCGAGCACCTGGCCGCGATCGCCGAGGCGGCGGGCATGGACGCGACCCGCCTCGACCGCGCGATCGCCCGCGCGCTCGAGCCCGACGAGCTGCCGGCGTCGCTGCGCGCCAGCGAGCGGCGGCGGCTGCGGCGCGGCGCGGCCAACGTCCCCGACCTGCTGCTCAACGGCATGCCGATCGGCGAGCCGATGCCGTCGCTCGACGTCGAGGATCTCGAGGCCGCCTACGACGCCGCCTACGACGCCGCGGTGGCCCTGCTCGACGAGGGCGTCCCCGCCGACCACCTGGTCGAGGTGACCGAGCAGCGCGCGCGCCCCCGCGCGGGCGTCACCGAGTACCCCGCCGGCCCGCTCGACGACGACGCGGAGCTCGAGCCCGCCGACGGCGCGCCGCCGCTGCTCGACCGGCCGCTCGAGCTGACCGGGCTGCCGGCCGAGGGCCCGGCCGACGCCCCGGTCGAGCTGATCCTGCTGTGCAACCTCCGCTACGACACGTGCAACAAGCAGCTCGAGGACATCGCGCACAAGCTGCGCGAGCTGTTCCCCGACGAGCTGCGCGTCGTCTACCACCCGTACTTCGACCCGGCGACCGAGGGCAACGAGGACGCCGCCCTGCTCCACCGCGCCGCGCTGTGCGCCGAGCAGCAGGGCGCCGGGTGGGCGTGGATCGAGGAGGCGGTGCGGCAGGTCCGACGCCAGCCCGGCGACGGCTCGGTCGACGCGATCATCGGCAAGCTGGCCGAGCTCACCGCCGTCGACCCCGACCGCCTCGATCGCTGCCTGGCGACCGGCTCGGACGCCGACCTGCTGGCGCGCGTCGCCGCCGCGGTCGCCGCCGGCGTCGACCACGGCCCGGCGATCGTCGTCGGTGGCCGGGTGTTCGTCGGCGGGTTCACCGACTACCGCGCCGGCCTGCCCCTCGTCGAGGCCGAGCTGGCGCCGGGCTTGCTCGGCGAGGCCGTGCCCGACTGGGCGGTTCGTTGACGCCCGCGCGTGCGCCGGGATACCCTGACGGGCGATGGAGCTGACCTTCGCGGCGGCCACCGACGTGGGTCGGCAGCGCCAGCACAACGAGGACAACTTCCTCATCGACAAGAAGCTGCGCCTGTTCATGGTGGCCGACGGGATGGGGGGCCACGCCGCGGGCGAGATCGCCTCGTCGATCGCCGTCCACGAGATCCGCGACGCGATCTACCAGAACCGCGACCTGATCGAGCGCTACCGGGTCGACGACCCGGGCGTCCAGCCGATCGAGATCCTGCAGGTGCTGGAGCACGCGATCCAGGCGGCGTGCACCAGCGTCTACAACCGCGCCCAGGCCGAGCCGGACAAGCGCGGCATGGGCACGACCGCGTCGGTGCTGCTGATCGCGGGTGCGCCGGATCACCTGCGCGGGTTCATCGCCCACGTCGGCGACAGCCGGATCTACCTGGCGCGCCAGTCGCAGAGCCACCAGCTCACCGAGGACCACTCGCTGATGAACGAGCTGGTCCGCCGCGGCAAGCTCAAGCGCGACCAGATCGACAACTCGCCGTACAAGCAGTTCAAGAACGCCGTGACCCGCGCGGTCGGCGTCTACGCCTCGGTCGAGGTCGACACGTTCGACTTCGACATCCTGCCCGGCGACCGGCTGATGCTGTCGTCGGACGGCCTCTACGTCTACCTCGAGGACGACAAGATCCCGCAGCTGCTCGCCGACGGCGACGTCAAGGACGTGCCGCGCCGGCTGATCGAGCTCGCCAACGCCGGCGGCGGCCACGACAACATCACCAGCGTCGTGATCCGCGTCGGCGACGTGCCCGCCGCCGAGGCGTCGCCGAGCAAGTCGGGCGACGTCTCGCTCAAGCTCGAGGTGCTCAAGAGCATGCAGATGTTCCGGTACCTGTCGTACCGGGAGCTGGTGCGGGTGATGAACATCACCGAGTCGCTCGAGGTCGGGCCCGACGAGCCGATCTTCCACGAGGGCCAGGCCGGCGACGCGATGTACGTCGTGATGTCGGGGACGGTGAAGCTGTCCAAGACCGAGACGACGATCGCCGAGCTCGGCAAGGGCCAGCACTTCGGCGAGATGAGCCTGGTCGACCGCTCGGTCCGCTCGCTCACCGCGACCTCCGTCGGCGCGACGCGCCTGGCGGTCGTCCGCCGCAAGGACTTCTACGACATCATCCGCAAGGAGCCCGACCTGGCGGTGAAGCTGTTGTGGAGCTTCGTCCAGGTCCTCGGCACCCGGCTGCGCAAGACCACCTCGGACCTGTCGGACGCGCTGCACGGCGAGAAGCACGGCATCGACACGACCGCCGAGAACCTGTTCCAGGACTGACGCTGGGCCAGAGTCGGCCCGACGCACCGCGCACCGCGTGGTGTGGCCCGCGCGACGCCGGCCCGGGTGACGCGAGCGTCGGGGGGCCTCCGCCGGCGAGTTCCGCAGCGGGCGCGCGCCAGCACGGCACTGCGTCGACGGTTGCGGGAGCTCGGCGCTGGAGATCTCGTCACCGCGAGGACTGTCTGAGCCGGCGGGGGCGCCCCCGCGCGCGCGGCCGGCCCCGGGCCGGCCGCTCGCGGTCGTGCCCGCCGGCGGCGCGAGGGCCTGGCGCCCTAGCCCAGCGCGGCGATCACGTCGGGCGGCGCCTGGACGAGCTCGATCAGCACGCCCTCGCCGCCCTGCGGCATCGTCGCGGCGTCGCCGCGCGGGTGGATGAAGCACACGTCGTGGCCGGCGGCGCCCTTGCGGATGCCGCCGGGCGTGAACCGCACGCCGCGCGCGGTCAGCCAGTCGACCGCCTCGGGGAGCTTGTCGATCCACAGGCCGATGTGGTTGAGCGGCGGGACGTGGACCTTGGGGCTCTTGCCCGGATCGATCGGCTCCATCACGTCGACCTCGACCGCGTACGGGCCGCGCCCGACCGACAGGATGTCCTCGTCGACGTTCTCCTTCTCGGAGCGGAACGTGCCGACCGGCGTCAGCCCGAGCAGGTCGACCCACAGCCGGCGCAGCGCGTCCTTGCGCTCGCCGCCGACGGCGATCTGCTGGATGCCGAGCACGCGGAACGGGCGCTCGAGCGAACCGCCGAGCATGCCGATCACCTCGCGCCCGCCTGGTACGCGGCGCGGACCTCGTCGACCGTGCGCAGCCCGGGCCGCGGCGCGTTGACCAGGATCGCCATGTTGCCGGCGGGGTGCTTGTTCTCGCGCATCAGCTGGTGGCACGCGCCGGTCTCGTCGAACCGGAACGTCTTGCCCAGGCACGGGTCGACCTTGCCGGCGATGACGAGGTCGTTGATGCCCTTGCTCTGGTCGTCGTTGGCGAAGTGCGAGCCCTGCAGCCGCTTCTGGCGCATCCACAGGTAGCGCAGGTCGGCCGTCGCGTTGTAGCCGGTGGTGCCGGCGCAGATCACGACCATGCCGCCGGTGTCACAGACGAACACCGAGGTCGGCAGCGTCGTCTCGCCCGGGTGCTCGAACACGATCGTCGGGTTCTTCTTCTCGCCGAGCGCGTCCCAGAACGCCTTGCCGAACGCGCGCGCGCCCTTGGTCCACTCCGCCATCGACAGCTCGTCGCTCCACCGCGGCAGCTTGCCCCAGTGGTCGAACTTGCGCCGGTCGATCACGCCGACCGCGCCGAGCTTCTTGCAGTAGTCGACCTTGTCGTCGCCGGAGACGACCGCGACGGGGCGCGCGCCGGCGGCGCGGCAGATCTGCAGCGCCATCGAGCCGAGGCCGCCCGCGCCGCCCCACACCAGCACCGGGTCGCCGGGGCCGATCACGTTCGGCGCCCAGCCGTGGAGCATGCGGTACGCGGTCGCGCCGACGAGCATGTAGGCCGCGGCGGCCTCCCACGTCAGGTGCGGCGGCTTGGGCAGGCACTGGTGGTCCTGCACCTTGGTGTACTGGGCGAAGCTGCCCCAGTTCGACTCGTAGCCCCAGATGATCTGGGACGGGGCGAACATCGGGTCCTTGCCGGCGACGACGTGCGGGTCGTCGGGCTCCCACATGCCGCAGTGGACGACGACCTCGTCGCCGACCTTGACGTTGGTGACGTCCTTGCCGGTCGCCCACACGATGCCCGAGGCGTCGGAGCCGCCGATGTGGAAGTCCTCCTTCTCGCCCTTCTTGTTGCGGGTCTTGATCACGTCGATCGGCACGCCCATCGCCGCCCACACGTTGTTGTAGTTGACCCCGGCCGCCATGACGTACACGAGCACGTCGCGCGGGCCGAGCTGCGGCGTGGGCAGCGCCTCCTGCTGGAACGCATCGACCGGCTCGCCGAAGCGATCCGCGCGGATCACCTGGGCGAGCATCTGGGCCGGCACGTGGCCGAGGTCGGGCATCTCGCCCAGCTCGAAGAGGGACTTGTCGGTGGTCATCAGGGCTGCGCTCATGACTTGTCTCCCGAAGGCTGATCGGCGTCCGTGATCGGTGAGAAGAAGTTGTCCTTCTTGACGTTCTCGTCGACGGCGAAGGCGAACTTGTAGCTGGGGGCCGCGCGCTGGTTGCAGTCGGCGCGCTCGCAGAACCGGCAGGTGATGCCGACCGGCACCGCGCTGTGCGCGAGATCGCGCGCGGACTTCCGCGGCAGCTCGTCGGCGTAGACGAAGTGGTGCGCGTCCTCGGACGCGGCACCGACGCCGATCGCGTAGTTGACGCCGCGCACGAGCGAGCCCTGCGCCGGCTCGGACACGACGCGCGCGAAGCAGAAGAACGTCGCGCCGTCGGGCATGACCGAGTACTGCTTGGTGACCAGCGCCGGGCTCATGAACGCCGCGTGCACCGCCCACTTGGGGCAGCTGCCGTGGCCGTAGGGGAAGCGCAGGCCCGAGGCCGAGTAGCGCTTGGAGATGTTGCCGGCGACGTCGACCCGCAGGAAGTGCATCGGCACGCCGGGCCGCTTCGGATCGGCGAGGTTGCACATCCGGTGCGACACCATCTCCCAGCTCGAGCCGAACAGCCGCGCCAGCAGCGCGACGTCGTAGCGGGTGCGCTGGACCTCGGCGAAGAAGTCGGCGTAGGGGAGCAGCAGCGCGCCGGCGAAGTAGTTCGCCAGGTGGATCTTGATCAGCCGCGACGTCTCGCCGTGGCGCGGGCGCGCCTCGGCGACGAGGCGCTCGTGCAGGCGCGTCCGCTCGAGCACGATCAGCCCGACGACGTGGGCGAGCTGGAACTTGGTCGCCGGCTCGGACAGGTCGGTCGAGACCCGCAGCGTGCCGGCGGCGGGGTCGAACGCGCGGACCAGCGTGCTCTCGCCGTCCGGCGCGACGAACCGGACGTCGAGACCGAACCGCGCGCGCAGCACCGCGGCGAGCTGCTCCGAGGGGAACCGCC
The DNA here is from genome assembly GCA_011526095.1 of Myxococcales bacterium. Classification (GTDB taxonomy): domain Bacteria; phylum Myxococcota_A; class Polyangia; order Haliangiales; family Haliangiaceae; genus WYBA01. The sequence continues at coordinate 22,292 of WYBA01000154.1, forward strand.
GCGGCAGCCCGGCCTCGGCCCGGATCTCCTCGGCCGCGGCCTCGAGCTCGGGGAAGTAGTTCTTGTGGTGCTGCAGGAAGTCGGTGACCTCGTCGCCCGGGGCGTAGCCCAGGGGCGACGGGGCGTCGGCCTGCAGCTTGGACATCGCGACGTCGAGCTGGGCGCGCGCGTTCTTGTAGAGGTGGAACAGCGCGGCGATCGTCGTGGCGACGCGCGGCTCCTCGCGCATCCGGCGGACGTCGTCCTCCTCCAGCTGCAGCGTCTTGGCCAGCGGGTCGTCGAGCAGGACGGCGAGGACGTCCTCCGGGTGCTCGTGGGAGGCGGAGGCCATGAACCGCTCCAGCTCCACGCCCATCACCTCGAGCGCGCGGAGCAGCAGCGGGAACTGCATCGTCCGCCGGCCCTTCTCGAGCAGGTTCAGGTACGCCGGCGAGATCTCGAGCTGACGCGCGAGATCCGCCTGCGACAGGTCCTTGCTGAGGCGCAGCTCCCGGAGCCGCTGTCCGATGGTGGCCGAGTCCATTTACAGGGTCCTGAAGCCCACTCCGGACGAGCCGGCGTTCGCGGACTACAGAACCTTTGGTATCAGCGACTTGTGATGTTTACAACAGGATTCTCGGCGGAACACGACTTACCGCGTCATGACGCGGGCTTGGCCGCCGCGGCGGCCTAGCGGATCAGCTTCGAGAGCGCCTTGAAGTCGTCGCTGCCGGCGGCGCCGAGCAGCTCGAACACGACGGTCTCGGTCGAGGTGATCACCGCGCCGGCGCGTTCCATCAGGCCCAGGCCGATCCGGCGGTTGTCCTCGGTCCGCGAGGTGACGGCGTCGGCGACGACGTGGACGTGGGCGCCGCGGCCGCGCAGCTCGCGCACCGTCCGCATGACGCAGACGTGGGCCTCCATGCCGACGACGATCCAGGTGTCGCGGCCGGCCGCCGCGTGGCGGGCGTAGAGCGGCGCGAACGGCTCGGCCGCGCAGGCCGAGAACGTCAGCTTGTCGAACCGGGCGACGTCGCCGCCGCCGGCGGCGACCGCGTCGAGCGCCTGCGCCACCGGCGGCGTCGTCGCGCCGAGGCCGCGCGGGTACTGCTCGGTCGCGATCACCGGGATCGCGAACCGCCGCGCCGCCTCGAGCAGGATGGCGGTGTGGCGCTGCAGCGCGGCGCACGCCTCGGCCGGCATCGCCGCGGCGAGCTTGTCCTGGATGTCGATGACGAGCAGGACCGCGCGCCGGGGCGCGATCGCGAGGTCGGTCGGATGCACGAGGGCCTCCTGTGGGGATCTCTTGGCGGGTGGGTCCCGGCGGGCTCGCCCGCCGGGCGGGGCGGCGAGCCCCGTGTGCCCGTGTGGACGACGAGCTACTGCCCGAGCGCGACCAGCGCGTCGGCGAGCCGCTGGCGCTTGGTCTGCTCGTCGGCGAGGCGCGCGCGCTGCTCGGCGACGACGTCCTCCGGCGCGCGCGCGATGAACGCCTCGTTGGCGAGCTTCTTCTCGAGCGTCGCGATCTCCTTCTCGGCCTTGGTGATATCGCGGGCGATCCGCGTCTTCTCGGCCTCGATGTCGATCAGCCCCGCGAGCACCATCACGACCTCGGCGTCGGCGCCGACCACCGCCTTGGCCGACTGCGCGACGTGCTCGCCGCGCTCGACCAGGGTCATCGTGACGCGCGCGCCGTTCTCGATCAGGGCGCGGTGGCGCTCGACGATCTCGCGCCGGGCGGCGTCCGGCATCCGCACCTCGACCGGCACGCTCCACGACGGCGGCACGTTGTAGGTCGAGCGCAGCATCCGGATCGCGACGGTGACGTCCTGGACGAGCTGCATCTGGCGCTCGGCGTCCTCGTCGATCCACCGCTGGTCCTCGCGCGGGTAGATCGTCACCATGATCGACGCCGGCGCCGCGGCGCCGCGCGGCAGCTTCTGCCAGATCTCCTCGGTGACGTACGGCGCGAACGGGTGGAGCAGCCGCAGCGTCGTCTCGAGCACGGTGGACAGCACGCCCTGGGTGGCGAGCCGCCGCGCCTGCCATGCCGGGTCGGGCGGGCCCTCGGGCACGCGCAGCCACGGCTTGGCGGTCTCGATGTACCAGTCGCACAGCTCGCCCCACACGAAGTGGTAGATCGCGACCGCGGCGTCGCTGAACCGGAAGCCCTCGAGCGCGGCGTCGACCTCGGCGGCGACGCGCTGCAGCCGCGACAGGATCCAGCGGTCGGCCAGGCCGAGGTGCTCGCCGGCGCGCGCCTCGTAGCGGTCCGGGTCGAACCCCTCGAGGTTCATCAGCGCGAACCGCGACGCGTTCCACAGCTTGTTGACGAAGTTGCGGTAGCCCTCGACGCGGTCGACCGACAGCCGGATCCGCCCGCCGTTGTTGAGCGCGGCGAGCGCGAACCGCAGCGCGTCGGCGCCCATCGTCGGGACGCCCTTGGCGAACACCTTGCGGATGTTCTTCACCGCCGCGTCGGTCGCGTGCTCGGCCTCGGCGCGCGCGACCAGCGCCTCGAGCGTCGCGCCGTGCACCACGTCGAGCGGGTCGATCGTGTTGCCCTTGGTCTTCGACATCTTGTCACCGTTCTCGTCGGTGACGATCGCGGTGAGGTAGACGACGCGGAACGGGGCCTTCCCCATGAAGTACAGGCCCATCATCATCATCCGGGCGACCCAGAAGAAGATGATGTCCGGCGCCGTGACCAGGACGTGGTTGGGATAGAACGTCGACAGCGCGCGGTTCTTCTCCGGCCAGCCGAGCGTCGAGAACGGCCACAGCCCCGAGCTGAACCAGGTGTCGAGGATGTCCTCGTCCTGGCGCGGCGACGCGGCGCCGCAGCCACCGCACGCCGTCGGGTCCTGGCGCGCGACGGTGACGTGCCCGCACGCGTCGCAGTACCAGGCCGGGATCCGGTGCCCCCACCACAGCTGGCGCGAGATGCACCAGTCCTTGATGTTGGTCATCCAGTGCATGTACGTCTTCGTCCACAGCTCGGGGACGAAGCGGGTCTTGCCCTGCTCGACCGCGTCGATCGCCAGCTTCGCCAGCGGCTGCATCTTGACGAACCACTGCTCCATCAGCAGCGGCTCGACCACGGCGCCCGAGCGCTGGCTGCGCCCGCGCGGCACCTTGTACGGCTTGACCACGCCGAGCAGGCCCTCGGCCTCGAGGTCCTCGACCACCGCCTTGCGCGCCTGCTCGACGGACATGCCGACGTACTTCGCCGGCGCCGGCGCCTGGATCCGCGCCTTGCGGTCGATGATCTCGAGCACCGGCAGGCCGCAGCGCTGGCTGCACTCGTAGTCGTTGAAGTCGTGGGCGGGCGTCACCTTGACCGCGCCCGAGCCGAACGCCGGATCGACGAAGGTGTCGGCGACGATCGGGATCTCGCGATCGGTCAGCGGCAGGCGCACGCGCTTGCCGATCAGATCCTTGTAGCGCTCGTCGTCGGGGTGGACCGCGACGCCGGTGTCGCCGAGCATCGTCTCGGGACGCGTCGTCGCGACGATGATCTTGCGCCCGGCCGGATCGTCGGCCACCGGGTAGCACAGCTCCCACAGCGAGCCGTCCTCCTCGCTGGTGTCGACCTCGAGGTCGGACACGACGGTCTCTCCGATCGGGTCCCAGTTGATCATCCGCTTGGCGCGGTAGATCAGGCCGTCCTCGTGGAGCTTGACGAACGCCTCGCGCACGGCGGCGTTGGACTTCGCGTCCATCGTGAACCGCTCGCGCTCCCAGTCGAGCGAGAAGCCCATGAGCTTCTCCTGCTCGCCGATGCGGTTGCCCGAGCGCTCCTTCCACGCCCACGCCCGCTCGAGGAACTTGTCGCGGCCCAGGTCGAACCGGGTCGTGCCGTCCTGGCGGCGCAGCTCCTTCTCGAGCAGGTGGTGGACGGCGATCGACGCGTGGTCGGTGCCGGGCATCCACATCGCGTTGAACCCCTGCATCCGCTTCCACCGGATCAGGATGTCCTGCAAGGTCGAGCCGAGCGCGTGCCCCATGTGCAGCGAGCCCGTGACGTTGGGCGGCGGCAGGGTGATCGCGTACGGGACCGTCGGGCTCGTCTCGTCGGCGTGGAAGTAGCGGTGCTCGAGCCAGAACCGCAGCCAGCGCGGCTCGACCTCGGTGGGATCGTACTGCTTGGAGAGCGTCGACGACATGGCCGGGCGGGACGCTATCACGCGCACCCCGTGGCATGCGCGCCGCGTTGCACCTCCTCGGCTGACCGTCGACGACCCGGCGCGACCGGGCGAGCGCAGGGCGACCGTGGCCGCGCCGGCCGTCGGGGTCGGATCGGCGCCGGGAGCCGGAGCCGGAGCCGGAGCCGGAGCCCGAGCCGGAACCGGAGTCGGAGTCGGAGTCGGAACCGGAGCCGGAGCCGGAGCCGGAGCCGGAGCCGGAGCCGGAGCCCGAGCCGGAACCGGAGTCGGAGCCGGAGCCGGAGCCGGAGCCGGAGCCGGCGTCGGCGTCGGGAGCGCGAGGGCCCCTCGTCTCGCGCCAGGGCCGACTCCGCTGGGGAGCGCGAGGGGAGCGACGCTCCCCTCGCACCTGAGGACGCCGGAACGGCGTCCGGAACATCGTCCGGACTAATTCCGGCGCGACGCGGCGAGCTCTTGCAGGTTCTCGCGGATGATCTGCTCGGCGAGGTCGGGCACGACCTCCCACACGATCCGCTCGACCACCTCGGTCGACAGCTTCAGCAGCGCGAGCAGCTCCGGGCTCCCCGGCTGCAGGCCCGTCGCCTCGGCGAGGCGCGCGGCCATCTTGGCCAGCGTGCGCTCGACCAGCTCCGAGCGCTTGGTCGGCCGGGCGGCGACCATCGGGGCGCGACCGACCTCGGCGGCGACCGCCGCGGGCGCGGCGGCGGGCGCGGCCGCCACCGGGCGCGGCGCCGCGACCGGCGCGGGATCTGGAACGCGCGCCGCCGGGGCGGGCGTCACCGTCGGGACCGTGGCCGGCGGCGTCGCCGACCCCATCTGCGGCGGCAGCTTGATCGACGGCATGCCCATGATCGTCGCCGAGCGCGCCGGCTGCGCGGCGGCGGCGGGCGCGGGCGTCGCCGGCTTCGCCGCCGCGGCGACGGGCACGGCGACCGGCGCGGGGGCCACCGGCGTCGCGGGCTTCACCACCGGCGCCGCGGCAGGCGCGGCGGCGGCACCGGCGCCGGCCGCGCCGACCTTGGCGACGCCGCCCGACGCCGCCTTCTCGATCAGCTCGAGCACCTTGTCGAGCATGACCTGGGTGTCCCACGGCTTGGACAGGCTGCCGTCGGCGCCGACCTGGGCGCCGCGCGCGGCGTCGTACGCCTGCGAGTTGCCACAGAGGATGACGACCGGGACGTCGGCCAGCGCCGCGTCGCTCTTGAGCGCCTGGCACAGGTCGTAGCCGGTCTTGCCAGGCATCACGGCGTCGGCCAGCACGAGCGCGGGCTTCTGCTGCTTGGCCTTCTGGACGGCCTCGTCGGCGGACCGCGCCCCCACGTACGTGAGATCGGTGCCGCGGAAGGTGATCTCCGCGACCGTCTGCATGGTCACGCTGTCGTCCGCACAGAGAATGATCTTGCTCATCGAGCCCCCGAGGCTGCGGTGTGATGCGCAGGGTCCTTGGTATCACGCACAAGCGCCCGGGGTCAATTCAACCACCTGGATTCCCCTCGGGTTTCGGCCGATCCACCCGGGGTGGTGCTTGCGCCGCACACCCGCGCGAGTACATTCCGCCCCCCATGGCCGACGTCCACAACCCGTTCGCGCGCGCCGCGGCCGAGGCCGTCGCGGCCGCGACCGGCGTGCCCGCCAGCGAGCTCACCGTCACCGCCCCGCCCCGCCCCGAGCTCGGCGACTTCGCCGTCGGCTGCTTCCCCGCCGCCCGCGCGGCCGGCCAGCCGCCGCCCGCGATCGCCGCGCGCGTCGCCGCCGCGTTCCAGCCGACCGCGCTGCTCGCGAGCGCGACCGCGACCGGCCCGTTCGTCAACTTCAAGGTCGATCGCGCCGCGGCGTTCCGCTGGGTCGTCGACGCCACGCTCGGCGACGGCGCCTCGCTCGTCCCGCGCGTCACCGATCGCACGGTGTGCATCGACTACAGCTCGCCGAACATCAGCAAGCACCTGGCGTATCACCACATCCGCTCGACGGTGATCGGCCACGCGCTGGCGCAGCTCCACCGCGAGCTCGGCTGGCGCGTCGTCGGGATCAACCACCTCGGCGACTGGGGCACGACGCACGGGATGGTGATCGCCGCGCTCCAGAAGTGGCCGCCCGAGGGCCCGCTCGACGTCACGACGCTCAACGCGCTCTACGTCCGCTACCGCGAGGCGATCAAGGAAGATCCGTCGCTGGCCGACGAGGCGCGGGCGTGGTTCAAGAAGCTGGAGGACGGCGACCCGCAGGCGCGCGCGCTGTGGGAGAAGCAGCGCGAGGTGTCGTGGGCCGAGTTCGCGCAGGTCTACGACGAGCTCGGGATCCGGTTCGACGAGATCCGCGGCGAGAGCGCCTACGAGGCCGACATGCCGGGCGTGATCGAGATGCTGCAGGCCAAGGGCCTCACCTCGATCAGCGAGGGCGCGCTCGTCGTCGAGATCCCGGGCGAGAAGACGCCGCTGCTGCTCAAGACCAAGGACGGCACGACGCTGTACGCGACGCGCGATCTCGCGGCCGCGCAGTACCGGTGGAACACCTACCACTTCGATCGGTCGCTCTACGTGGTCGACCGCGGCCAGGGCCTGCACTTCAAGCAGCTGTTCAAGGTGCTGGAGATGGCGGGCTTCGACTGGGCGACGCGGTGCGAGCACGTGCCGTTCGGCCTGGTCCGCCTCGGCGGCAAGAAGACGTCGACGCGGGCCGGCGCCGGCGCCGGCAAGCAGGACGTCGTGCTGCTGCGCGAGGTGTTCCGCGAGGCGCAGGCCGGCATCCGCGACCGGCTGCGCGAGAGCAACACCGACCTCTCCGACGACGCGGTCGACGCGATCGCGCGGACGGTCGGCGTCGGCGCGGTCGTGTTCGCGAACCTGGCGCCGCAGCGCGACCGCGACTTCGACTTCGAGTGGGACAAGGTGCTGTCCACCGAGGGCGACTCGGGGCCGTACCTGCAGTACAGCCACGCCCGGTGCGCGTCGATCCTGCGCAAGTCCGGGACCTCGGTCGTGCTCGACGACGCCACGCGCGCGGCGCTGGCGCGGCTGGGCCACGACGCCGAGTGGGCGGTGGCCAAGCGCGTCCTCGACTTCGGCGACACCGTGGCGCGGTCGGCGGCGAGCTGCGAGCCGCACATCCTCGCCCACTACCTGCTCGACCTCGCGGGCGACTTCTCGCGCTGGTACACCGCGGGCAACGGCGACGCCTCGCTGCGTGTCCTGTGCGAGGACGCCGAGACGCGGCGCGGGCGGCTCGCGCTCACCGCGGCGGTGCGAACCGCGCTGGCGCGCGGCCTCGCGCTGCTCGGCCTCGGCGCGCCGGACGTGATGTAGGCCCGACGACGCCACCATCGCGCCCTCGTCACGCAACGAACGCGCTATCCTCGATCCTGCGTGACCACGCCACCGCCCCAGGAGCCGGGCCGGCGCAAGCTGGGCCGCTACGAGCTGATCGCGCGGATCGGCGAGGGCGGGATGGCGGAGGTGCACCTCGCGCGCCAGCGCGGCCCGATGCACTTCGAGAAGCTGGTCGTGGTCAAGACCGTCCACCCGCGGCTGGCCTCGCGCCCCGACCTGGTCGCGATGCTGCTCGAGGAGGCGCGGATCGCCGCCCTGCTCAAGCACCCCAACGTCATCGACATCTACGACCTCGGCGAGGCCGACGGGACGTTCTTCATCGCGATGGAGTACCTCGAGGGCGAGGCGCTCGGCCACGTGCTCAAGCAGTCGCGGCCGGCGTCGCGCCTCGACCCGTTCTCGACCGCGCGGATCGTCGCCGACTGCGCGGCCGGGCTGCACGCCGCGCACGAGCTCAAGAGCCTGGCCGGCGAGCCGCTCGAGCTCGTCCACCAGGACGTCACCCCGGGCAACGTGATCGTGCTCTACACCGGGCAGGTCAAGCTCGTGGACTTCGGCGTCGCGCGGGTGCGGACCACCGCCGACGACGGCATGGTCAAGGGCAAGACCGGCTACCTGGCGCCGGAGCTGATCGAGCCCGGGCGCGCCGGACGCGCCGACCGGCGCACCGACGTGTGGTCGCTCGGCGTCGTGCTGTGGGAGGCGCTGACCCTCCGGCGGCTGTTCCACGCGGGTGACGAGCGCGAGCAGCTCGCGCGCATCCGCACCTCCGAGATCGTCGCCCCGTCGCGGCTCAACCCGGCGGTGCCGCGCGACCTCGACGAGGTGTGCATGAGCGCGCTCGAGCGCGACCCGTCGCGGCGCTACGCCACCGCGGCGACGATGCAGAGGGACCTCGAGCAGATCTTGCGCCAGGCGAGCTGGACCAGCAGCGAGCCGATCGCGCGGTTCATGCGCGCCGAGTTCGCCGACCGGCTCGCGGCGCGGCGCGCGCTGCTCAAGGAGGTGGCGTCGATCCGCGGCCCGCGCCACCAGACGATCGACCGGCTCGTCGCGATCACCGACGACCGGGCCGAGTCCTCCCCCGCCGCCGGCGTGCCGGCCGAGCCCGGCGAGGTGGTGCTCGGGGCGCACGGCGCCGGCAAGCTGTCGCGGCCGCCGCGCCGCCGGCGGCGCGCGGCGATCGTGGTGGCCGCGGCCGGCGTGCTCGGACTGGGCGTCGCGGTGGCGGTCGCGGCGCGCGGTGGGCGTGCAGTCGCGCCGGACGCGGGCGTCGCGGCCGTGGCGCGCGCGGCGGAGGGCGGTGGTGACGCGGGGGGGGCGGCCGTGGTGGCGGGTACGGACGCGGGGACGGAGTCGGGCACGGGCACGGGGACGGGGACGGAGACGGAGACGGAGACGGAGACGGGGACGGAGACGGAGACGGAGACGGGGACGGAGACGGAGACGGAGACGGGCCGAGACGCGAAGAAGCACCGCGACCGCGACAAGAAGCCCGACCGCGACAAGAAGCCCGACCGCGCCGACGAGCCGCCCGCGCGGGCGCCGGTCACGGCCAAGTCGCTCTACAAGGACGGGCTGCAGAAGTTCGTCGGCGGTGACGTCGACGGCGCGCTCGCGCTGTTCGACCGGGCGCTGAAGCTCAACAGTGGCTACGCCCCGGCGTGGCGCGGCCAGGGCATGGCCCACGAGCGCCGCGGCGACAAGGCGAAGGCCGCGCGCGCCTACCGCAAGTACCTCGAGCTGGCGCCGGACGCCTCCGACGCGGCGGCGATCCGGGCGAGACTGGACCGGCTGTGAAGCCCGCCGCGCTCGCCTGCCTCGTCGCCGTCGTCACCGGGCTCGCGCTGCTCGCCGTGCCCGGCGCGCGCGCGGCGGCCCAGACGCTCGAGGCTCGCATCATGGTCATGCCCACGGAGGGCGACGCGCCGGAGGTCGCCCGGCTGTCCGACGCCACGACCGAGGCGCTGCGCGCGACCGCCGCGCGGTTCACGACGCAGGTCGCGGTCGCGACCGCCGCGCTCGCCGACACCGCCGTGATCGTCGGCTGCGATCCGGCGGAGCTCGCCTGCCTCGATGCCGTCGCCGCGGCGCTCAACGTCGATCGGCTGCTGTTCGCCCGGCTGTCGCCGGGCGAGCCCGGCGCCGCGCGCGTCGAGGTGACCCTGTCGAGCCGCGAGCACGCCGCGATCCACGCCACGTACGTCGTGCGCGCGGCGAGCCGCGACGCCGACCTCGCCGCGATGCAGGACGGGGTCGCCGGGCTGTTCGAGCAGGAGGTCGAGCCGGTGACGCCCCCCGACGCCTCTCCGCCCGACGCCGGGCCGGGCGCCGGGCCGGGCGCCGGCGGCGCGCCGCCGGACGGGACGCCCCTGCCACCGCCGCCGCCGCCCCGGGCGCGCGCGCGGTGGCCGCTGTGGCTGGCCGCGGGCGGCGTCGGCGCGGTCGCCGTCGGCGGCGTGATGTGGGCCCTCGCCGCGCGCAAGCAGGGCGAGATCGACGACGCGCCGGCCGGGACGGCGCGCGAGCTCGAGGCGCTCGCCGACCTCGAGGCCAGCGCGCGCTGGCGCGCCGGCGCCGGCAACGTGCTGGTGATCGGCGGCGCGGTCGCGGCGGCCGCGGGCGCCGGGCTGTACTGGCTGCGCGGCGGCGCCGAGCGCGGGCCGTCGGTCGGCGCCGCGCCGGTCGCCGGCGGCGCCGCGCTCACGCTCGGAGGCGCGTGGTGATCGCGCGCGCCGCGCTCGCGCTGGTCGCGGTGGCCGCGGGCGCGGCGTGCCGCATCGACGCGCGCTCCGACGACTTCCGGTGCGAGTCCCAGGACGACTGCGGCGACGGCCGGACGTGCTCGCCCGACGGCTGGTGCGTCACCGGCGACGACCCGATCGACGCCTCCATCGACGCCACACCCGACGATGGCCGGCCGCCCGCGGACGCGCCCGGCTGCCCCGCGGCGTGCACGACCTGCCAGGACGACACGTGCATCATCACGTGCGACGGCTCCAGCGAGTGCGGCGACGGCGTGACGTGCCCGCCCGGCCTGGCGTGCCAGGTGATGTGCACCGGGACCGGGTCGTGCGCCGGCCCGATCGACTGCGCCGCCGCGACCGCGTGCGAGATCTCTTGCCTCGGCACCGGCTCGTGCGGCGATGACGTCACCTGCGGTCCTGGCGCCTGCACGATCCTGTGCGACGCCGCCGGGACGTGCGCGGGCGCGCTCGACTGCAGCGCGTCGTGCGCGTGCGACACCGAGTGCACGGGCCCCGGCGCGTGCGGCGGGACGACGAGCTGTCCGGCGGGGATGCCGCCCGCCTGCCGCGGCGATGACACGTGCACGTCGGGGCCCGGCGCGTGCGACGACTGCCCGGCGCCGTGACCGCTCACTCGTCGGCGCGGCCGAGCGCGCGGGGCGCGCGGCTGCGCTGCGCGACGACCGCGAGGACGACGAGGGTCGCGACGTAGGGCAACACGAGCGCGAACGTCTGCAGCGCCCGCCCCGCCTCGCTCAGCTCGCCGGTCGCCTGGGCGGCGCTCTGCAGCGTGAGCTGGAGCTGGAGCTGGAACGCGTCGAGCAGGCCGAACGCCAGGCACAGCGCGGCGACCCACGCCGGCCGCCACCCGGCGAGGATCACGATCGCCAGCGCGATGTAGCCGCGGCCGGCGGACATCTCGGCCGAGAACCCGTGGTTGGCGAGCGCGAGCTGCGCGCCGCCGAGCCCGGCGAGCGCGCCGCCGATCACCAGCGCGAGCACGCGGACGCGCGCGACCGACACGCCGACGGCGGCGAGCGCCGCGGGCCGATCGCCGGCGGCGCGGATGCGCAGGCCGAGCGGCGCGCGCGCGAGCATCACCGTCACCGCGACGATCGCGATCGCGGCGAGCCAGAACACCGGGCTGGTCCACACCGCCGAGCCGACGCCGACGGTGCGCGGCGAGCTCGCGGTCGAGCCGTAGAGCAGATCGAGCACGTAGCGGGTCAGCCCGTAGGCGCCGAGGTTGAGGGCGATCCCGACGACGACCTGGTCGGCCGCGAGCCGCACCGTGAGCCACGCCTGGACCAGCGCGACCAGCACGGCGGCGGCGACGCCGCCCGCGACGCCCGCGGCGATCGAGCCCGTCGCCTCCGCGGCCACCGCCGCGCCGAACGCGCCCGCGAGCAGCTTGGCCTCGAGCGCCAGGTCGATCACGCCCGAGCGCTCGGTGAGCGCGCCGCCGACCGCGGCGCAGCCGAGCGGCACCGCGATCCGCACCGCCTGGGTGACGAACGCCGCCGAGACGACCGCGTCGAGCAGGGCGCTCACGCGATGGCTCCCACCTCGGCGGCGCGCCGCTCCCACCGTCGGACCACCGGCGCCGCCGCGGCGACGGCGACGACGATCACCGCGGTGAGCACGTCGATCAGCTCCTTGGGCACGAGCTCGTTGATCGCCAGGCCGCCGTGGGACAGCAGGCCGATCAGCAGCGCCCCGACGACGACGCCGCCGGGGTGACCGCGACCGAGCAGCGCGACCGCGACGCCGAGGAACCCGGCGCCGCGGCCGAGGTCGTTCTCGTAGGCGTGCTTGTAGCCCAGGACGTAGTGCGCGGCGGCGAGCCCGGCGAGCGCGCCGGACACGGCCATCGCCGAGATCCACGCGCCGCGCGCGCCGATCCCCGCGGCCGCGGCGGCGTCGCGCGACGCGCCGACCGCGCGCCACGCCGCGCCGGTGCGGGTGCGGGCCAGGACCCACGCGATCGCCGCGACCGAGACGGCGGCCAGCGCGATGGACGCGTTGAGCGCGGTGCCGGCGGGGCCGAACGTCGGCAGCCGCGCCGCCTCGACGACGTCGGGGGTGCGCGTCGACTCGCGGACGAACACGTAGGTGTCGCCGAGCCACAAGAGCACCGCGAAGATGATCGCGTTGAGCAGGATGCCGACGATCACCTCGTGGGCGCCGCGCACTGCGCGCAGCGCGCCGGTGGCCGCGCCGACCGCGCCGCCCGCCGCCGCCGCCGCCGCGACGCACGCCGCGACCGCGATCACCGCCGGCGTGCCGGCCGGCAACGCCGCGCCGGCGAGCCCGCACGCGAACAGCCCGGCGGCGAGCTGGCCCTCGACGCCGATGTTGAACAGCCCGGCGCGCAGCCCGACCGCGACCGCCAGCCCGGTGAACACCAGCGGGGTCGCCTTGAACAGCACCTGCGCCAGCCCGTAGCCGTCGCCGAGCGTCCGCGCCAGCAGCGCCGCCCACACCCGCGCCGGCGACTGACCGACGACGAGGATCAGCGCCGAGCCGGCCGCGATCGCCACCAGCAGCGCGACCGCCGCGATCGCGGCCTCGCGGCGCAGCGCGCTCACGGGGCCTCCGCGGCGGCCGTCGCGCCGGACGCGGCCCCGGTCGTCGCGCCTGGCGTCGCCCCGGTCATCCAGGCGCCGAGCCGGGCGCGCGCACCGGGCGCGGCGAGCGCGGCGCCGGCGAGCTCGCCGACGAGGCGACCGCGGTGGAGCACGGCGACGCGCCCGCACAGCCCGAGCAGCTCGTCGAGATCGGCCGACACGACGAGGATCGCGACGCCGGCGGCGGCCGCGGCGCGCAGCCGTGCGTGGATCGCGGCCTGCGCCGCGACGTCGACGCCGCGGGTCGGCTGGGCGGCGACGAGCACGCGCAGCCCGGGCCGGGTCAGCTCGCGCCCGACCACCAGCTTCTGCTGGTTGCCGCCGCTGAGCGCGCGCGCCGGCATCGCGAGGTCCGGCGGCCGGACGTCGAGCTCGGCGACCACCCGCGCCGCGAGCGCGCGCCGCGCCGCCCGATCGATCACCCAGCCCCACGGCCCGCGCCCGAGCTCGCGCAGCCGACCGAGCGCGACGTTGTCCTCGACCGACGCGTCGAGCAGCAGGCCGGTGGCGTGGCGATCCTCGGCGATGTGGCCGAGGCCGGCGGCCTGGCGCGCCGCGACGCTGGCGCGCGTGACGTCGCGCCCGTCGAGCGAGATCGTGCCGGCGCGCGGCCGCGCCAGGCCCGCGATCGCCAGCACGAGCTCGCGCTGGCCGTTGCCCTCGACGCCGGCGATCCCGACGAGCTCGCCGGGCGCGACCGCGAGATCGATCCCGCGCACGCCGTCGAGCTCGAGCCCGCGGATCACCAGCCCCCGTCCCATGCCCGTGCCACTCCCCGTGCCCGTGCCCGTGCCACTCCCCGTGCCCGTGCCCGTGCCCGTGCCCGTGCCCGTCTCCGTCTCCGCCTCCGCCTCCGTCTCCGTCTCCGTCTCCGTCTCCGTCTCCGCCTCCGCCTCTGCCCCCGACTCCGCCCCCGCCTCCCGTCCGCCCACCATCGCCCGCGCGATCGCCTCCGCCACCAGCCCCTCCCCATCCCCATCCCCCCGCCGCATCGTCGCCACCACCCGCCCGGCCCGCAGCACCGTCACCTCGTCGGCGAGGTCGACCACCTCGTCGAGCTTGTGGGTCACCAGCACGACCGAGCCGCCGCCGGCGACGTGCGCGCGCAGCACGTCGAACAGCCCGGCGACCTCGACCGGCGCGAGCACCGCGGTCGGCTCGTCGAGCACGAGCAGCCGCGCGCCGCGCCACAGCGCGATCACGATCTCGGCGCGCTGCTGCTCGCCCACCGACAGCGCGCCGGCGCGCGCCCACGGATCGACGACCAGCCCGTGCGCGTGCCCGAGCGCGCGCAGCCGGTCCGCGGTCGGCCCCAGCGCGAGCAGGCCGCCGCGCGTCGGCTCCCGCCCGAGCACCGCGTTCTCGACCACGGTCAGCGTCGGGACCAGCGCGCCGTGCTGCGGCACCAGCCCCGGCGGCGCGCCGACGGTGAGGCGGGTCCCCTCGCCGCGGATCACCCCGCACGCGATGCTGACCAGCGACGTCTTGCCCGCGCCGTTCTCGCCGACCAGGGCGTGGACCGTGCCGGCGCGCACGGCGAGCCGCGCGTGATCGAGCACGAGCCGCCCGCCGCACCGCCGGCTGGTCTCGACGTCGAGCGCGAGCCCGGGCGCGAGCGTCGCCGCGTCGCTCATTCCGCCGGGACCTCGATCCGCCCCGCGACGATGTCGGCGGCGATCGCGCGCGCCCGCGCGACGACGTCCGCCGGCAACAGGTGGGCGTTGCGCGCGTCGGCGACGAACCCGACCCCGCCCTCCGCCAGGCCGAGCTCGCGCACGCCGCCGACGAACCGCCCCTCGACCACGGCGCGCACCGCGTCGACGACCGCGACGTCGACCTGCTTGACCATCGACGTGAGCACGCAGCACGGCGCCTCGTCGAACTGATCGCTGTCGACGCCGATCGCCAGGCGCCCGCGCTCGCGCGCCGCCGCGAACACCCCGGCGCCGGTCTTGCCGGACGCGTGGTAGATGATGTCGGCGCCGCGGCCGTACTGCGAGTCCGCCAGCTCGCGCCCCATCGTCGGGTCGCTGAACGCCTTGGGCTCGGTGCCGGCGTACGCCGACAGCACGGTGCAGTCGGGGCACACGTGCCTCACACCGGCCGCGTACCCGGCCTCGAACTTGCGGATCAGCGGGATCTTCATCCCGCCGACGAACCCGACGACCTTGCTCTTCGTCACCATCCCGGCGATCGCGCCGACGACGAAGCTGCCCTCGTGCTCGCGGAACTTGAGCGCGAGCAAGTTCGGCGGCATCGGCGCCCTCGACTCGAAGTCAGGCGCGTAGTCGATCCCGGCGAACGCGACGCCCGGCAGCGCCCGCGCCAGCCGGTCGAGGTCGCGGCTGAAGATGAAGCCGACGCCGATCACCAGCTCGTGGCCGCGGCTGGCGAGCTGGCGCAGCGCGCCCTCTCGGTCCGAGCCGTCGCCGGGCTCGACCGCCTGGATCGCGACGCCCAGCTCGTCGCGCGCGCGCTCGAGCCCGCGCCACGCCGCGTCGTTGAACGACTTGTCGCCGCGGCCGCCGACGTCGAACACCAGCCCGACGTGGACCTCGGCCCGCGGCCCCGCCGCGTCGTCCCCCGCCACCAGCTCCCCGACGACGAGCAGCGCGACGTTGAGCGCGCACAGCCCGAGCACGAGGCGCGACAGGGTCACGCCGGGACCCTATCGCGCCCGGCACCGCGCCTCAATCAATCGGGACCGAGCAGTCCGTCACCAGGCTCGGATCGAACTTCACGGTCCAGTCGAAGATGAAGCCGTTGTCGAGCCCCCAGCAGTCGACGACGCGGATCGTCCACGGTCCGTTGAGCAGCCCGCCGACCAGCGGCCCGAACGCGGGCGGCTCGGCCTGGTAGTCGCCGGCGGGCAGCGTCCCGGACAGCGGGTTGGCGTTGGCCCAGTCGAGCGTCGGCGGGTTGATCGCGCTCGGCGTCCAGCAGTACTCCCAGCCGGTGCCGGGCGTCGGCGCGCCGGTCTCGTCGGCCTCGTGCACCGGCACGCCCATGTAGACCGAGCCGCCGGTGGTGCCGCGGAACTGCTGGAGCACGATGTTGGCGCCGTTGGGCGCGCGCAGCTCGATCTGCACGTCGCGCAGCCACGAGTGCTCCATCGTCACGCACACGCCGAGGAACTTGCTGACGTCGGGCAGGGTCTGGGTCGCGCCGAACCCGACGATGTTGATCGTCGAGGTGTAGTCGGCCGAGCACGTCCCGCTGTTGACGTCCGGCAGCGCCACCGGCTGGCCCTCGACGTCGGTCGCCTCGCCGCACACAGGGCAGTCGCCGACGCCCGAGCAGTCGGTGTCGTCGCAGTCGTACCAGCCATCGCAGTCGTTGTCGGTGTTGTCGTCGCACGACGTCTCGGTCGCCTGCGACGGCGTGCACGGCGTCGCGTCGGGCCGCGGATCCCACGGGCTGGCGTCCGGCCCGTCGCCGTCGCCCGTGCCGTCGTCGTCGTCGTCGCCGGCGCCACCGGCGGAGGGGCCGCACGCGGCCGACAGGCAGGCGAGGACGAAACCAAGGCAGGCGACGCTACGTTTCATGCGCGGCACCTTACATCGCCTGGCCGGCTCCCGCTCAACCGACGGGTCCTGGCTGCACTGAGACGTCGGGTCTACGGTCTGCTGTCCGCACCGCCGCCGACGCGTACGCGAGGCCACAGATGCGTCCGGCCGACGCCGACCTCGACACGTTCCCGCAAGGTCCGCGCAAGGCGCGCGGCCCCGACCGGCCCGTGTGACATCGTCAGTCGGGCTCGCCGCCAGCGCGAGTCACGCCCCGGTCAGGCCCGCGTCAGTCGACGATCGGCGCGTCCGAGCACACGCCGACCTCCATGATCAGGAACAGCAGCACGCGCTCCTGCGGGTGCAGGCCGGCGTGGTTGCCGTTCGCCGTCTGGTAGGTCGAGAACAGCACGCGGCCGCAGCCGGTCGGCTCGAACGTGACCGACAGCGGCTTCTTCTGGCCGCCGGTCGAGGGCCCGGAGCCGATCACCCACGCGTACGGTTCGTCGTAGACCGGCAGGCCCTCGAGATCCTCGCCGACGAGGACCGGCGTCGTCGCCGAGATCCAGTTCCAGTTGCCGGCGACCGAGAACAGGTCGGGGTTGATCGGCGCGGGCGTGGTGCTCGACGGCGTCGGCGCGATCTGCTGGCCGAGCCAGGCGTTGAGGTCGTCGTCGACCGCCTCGGCGTCGTTCGAGGTGTACGAGCTGCCGTCGGAGTCGCCCATCGTCGTGAGCGTGCCGCCGAAGTTGATCGGGTCGTAGGTGCCGACCGAGTCCGCGCCGGAGTCGCCCAGCGTGATCTGCGGCGGGAACGGCCGGTCCATGACCTCGCCCGACCAGTCCGTGACGTAGAGCTTGCCGCCCTCGTTGACGTAGCGGCGGACGTTGTCGAGCGCGGCCTGGTTCGACAGCTCCGGCACGCCGAAGTCGCCGATCCCGGTGTTGCACGGGAAGAACACGATGTGGAACTGGCGCAGCGTGTCGAGGTTGCCGAGGAGCTGGCTGGCGCTGGTGAACACCGTCACCTCGGAGCCCGCCACGTCGACGAAGTCGTTGCCGTTCATCGAGTCGAACCCGACCTTGCCGAGCACGTCCTCGATGTTGTCGTTGGTGCCGAGCACGATCGCGATCTTGGGGATCCACAGGCCGTTGGCCGGATCGTGATCCGACGGCAGCGTGGTCTGCGCGTCGGTCAGCGCGAGCGCGCCCTCGCCGATGGTGATCTGCTGCTCCAGCCGCCACTGGCCCTTCTGGATGACCAGCCAGTAGGTCCCGGGGACCGCGCTGATCGAGAAGCTGCCGTCGTGCGACGAGTACTGCGCGTTCGACGGCGCGTCGACGCACTTCTCGCAGAACACGCCCTGCGGGATCGGCTCGGGCCGCACCGACGACAGGTAGACCACGGCGCCGAACACCGGGATCGGGTCCGACGGAGACTGCGTCGGTGAGTGGCCGGGCAGCCAGACGCGACCGCTGAGCTGGCCGAGCTGGCCCTGGTAGGCGTCGGGCGCGACGCCGCCGTCACCGGTGCCGTCGTCGTCGTCGTCGTTGTTGCCGCCGCCCGACGGGCCGCACGCCGCGGCGAGCGCACAAAGGAAGACCAGGGGGAGCGTGGAGGACCGCCTCATGGCCGGACCATACACCCGACCGTGGTGGATTCAGTGTGCTACTTTCACGCTTCGCCGGGCGGACGTCCCGGCCAGGCCAAGGAGACGAGAAAGACATGGGCATCATCGACTTCATCAAGGGGGGCGTGAAGGAGCTGGCGATCGCCCGGCCGGACGAGGCGAAAGACTTCTGGGTCTACAAGCACCCGGATCAGACGATCCCCATGAAGTCCCAGCTGACCGTCGACTCCGACGAGATCGCGATGTTCTTCAAGGATGGCGCGTACGTCGGCAGCTTCTCGGCCGGCCGGCACACGCTCGACTCCTCGAACATCCCGTTCCTGGGGCAGCTCATCGACAAGTTCACCGGCGGCAACGTGTTCATCGCCGAGGTGTTCTTCGTCACCACGCGCGAGCACGCGTCGATCAAGTTCGGCACCAGCATCGGCGACGTGCCGGACCCGCAGACCGGCCTGCGCGTGCGCCTGATGGTCCACGGCGAGTTCTCGGCGAAGGTGTTCGATCCGCAGAAGTTCGTGATCGGCCTCGTCGGTCAGCGCATGGCGTCGAACGAGTCGTTCATCGGCTGGTTCAAGAGCCAGGTCCAGAAGACGATCAAGGACCACATCGCCGAGCTGATCGTGAAGGAGAACTGGCCGATCATGAAGGTCTCCTCGGGCGCCTACACCGAGGAGATCGAGACCTACACGATCGGCGGCGTGCGCAAGCACATCGAGACCTACGGCGTGGAGATCGTCCGGTTCGGCGACTTCACGATCTCCATGGACCAGGCCGACAAGGAGCGCCTCGACAAGCTGGTCGAGCGCGCCGCGTACATCAACATGAGCGGCGGCATGGCGGGCTACCAGCAGCTGGCCCAGGCCGAGATGATGATGGGCGCCGCCGAGGGCATGAAGAAGGGCGGCGGCGGCGGCGGCCTCGAGGGCGCGGGCATCGGCATGGGCTTCGCCATGGCCGGCCAGATGATGAACAACATGCAGGGCATGGCGCAGCCGGCCCGCCCGGCCCAGCCCGCGGCCGAGGCGCCGATGAGCAAGGACCAGATCATGAGCATGCTCAAGCAGCTCGGCGAGCTCAAGGCGGCCGGCATCCTCACGGACGCCGAGTTCGAGGCGAAGAAGAAGGAGCTGCTCGCGAAGCTGTAGGCCGATCCAGCCCCTGGCGCCGCCGGCGTCGCGACCGCGACGCCGGCCGCCAATCGTGCTAAGGCACGGGCCGTGACGCCCGCGCCCCGCCTCGACAACCGCTCCTACTACGACGACTTCGCCGGCTGGTACGAGAAGGAGCGAGGCCAGGGCTACCACCAGATGCTCGACGACCTCGAGGTCGGGCTGGTCGAGCGCTACGGCCGCGACCGCGACGTGCTCGAGGTCGGCTGCGGCACCGGGCTGATCCTGGACCGCGCGGCGCGGTTCGCGCGGACCGCCACCGGCGTCGACCTGTCGGGCGGCATGCTCGCCAGGGCCGCCGCCCGCGGCCTGCGCGTCGTCCAGGGCTCGGCGACGGCGCTGCCGATCGCCGACGCCTCGGTCGACGTCGCGTACTCGTTCAAGGTCCTCGCCCACGTCGAGGACATCACGACCGCGATGGCCGAGATGGCGCGCGTCGTCCGCCCCGGCGGCTGGGTGCTCGCCGAGTTCTACAACACGCGCTCGCTGCGCCGGCTGGTCAAGGCGATCAAGCCGCCGTCGGCGGTGTCGGCGCAGACGGACGACGAGGCGGTCTACACCCGCTACGACTCGCCCGACGATATCCGCGGCTACCTGCCGCCCGAGCTGGAGTGGGTGACCGCCCGCGGCATCCGCATCGTCACGCCCGTCGCGGCGGTCCACAAGGTCCCGGTCGTGGGCCGGCTGGTGCGCCTCGCCGAGGAGCGCCTGGCCGACCTGCCGGTCGCGCGCGAGCTCGGTGGTTTTCTGGTCGCGGTCCTGCGCCGGCGCTGAACCCGACCGCTGAACCTGGCGGCCGCGGCCGCGCGCGCGCCGCGCCGCGGCGGTATGCTCGGCGGGCATGGGCAGGGTCCTGATCGTCGACGACGAGCGGTCGATGCGCGAGTTCCTCGCGATCTGCCTGCGGCGCGCCGGGCACGACGTCGCGGTGTTCGAGTCGCCGAGGGAGCTGCTGGCCGAGGCCCTCGCGCGCGGCGCCGACGTCGTCGTCACCGACCTGCGGATGCCGGGGGACCTCGACGGCCTGGGCCTCTTGCGCGAGCTCAAGGGCCGGCAGGTCGACTGCGAGGTCGTGCTGGTCACCGCGTTCGCCACCGCCGACACCGCGATCGCCGCGATGAAGCACGGCGCGTACGACTACCTGACCAAGCCGTTCAAGGTCGACGAGATCAACGCCGTCATCGCGCGCGTGATGGAGAAGCGCGCGCTGATCGCCGAGAACCTCGCGCTCAAGGAGAAGGTCGCCGGCCGGGTCCGGCTGGCGTCGCTGCTCGGGCGCAGCCGCGCGATGCAGAAGGTGTTCGAGCTGATCGGCAAGATCCACTCGACCCGGACGTCGGTCCTGATCACCGGCGAGAGCGGCACCGGCAAGGAGCTGGTCGCGCGCGCGCTCCACACCGAGGGCGCGCGCTCCGACAAGCCGTTCGTCGCGGTCAACTGCGGCGCGATCCCCGAGGAGCTGATGGAGTCCGAGCTGTTCGGGCACGTCAAGGGCTCGTTCACCGGCGCCCACGCCGACAAGCCGGGCCTGTTCCGCCAGGCCTCGGGCGGCACGCTGTTTCTCGACGAGATCGGCGAGCTGTCGATGGGCCTGCAGGTCAAGCTGCTGCGCGCGCTGCAGGAGCGGCGGATCAAGCCGGTCGGCGCGGCCGAGGAGCTCGAGGTCGACGTCCGGATCGTCGCCGCGACCAACCGCGATCTCGAGGCCGAGGTCGCGCGCGGCGCGTTCCGCAGCGACCTCTACTACCGGCTCAACGTGATCGAGCTGCGGCTGCCGCCGTTGCGCCAGCGCCACGAGGACGTGCCGCTGCTGGTCGATCACTTCATCCGCAAGTTCGCGACCGACCAGGGCTCGCCGGTCCGCGGGATCGAGCCGGCGGCGATGAAGGCGCTCGAGGCCTACGACTTCCCCGGCAACGTCCGCGAGCTCGAGAACATCATCGAGCGCGCGGTCGCGCTCGCCGGCGGCGCCGTGCTCACGCTCGACGACCTGCCGTCCTTGCGCGCGCGCGCGGCGCCGGGCGTGGCCGCGGCCGCGGCGCCGGGCGCCGGCGGCAACGGCGGCGGCGGGATCGTCTTTCCCGACGACGGCGTCGACCTCGACCGCCTGGTCTACGACTTCGAGCGCGCGATCGTCGGCAAGGCGCTCGAGCGCGCCGGCGGCGTGCGCAAGAAGGCCGCGCGCCTGCTCGGCATCAGCTTCCGCTCGCTGCGCTACCGCCTCGACAAGCTCGGGTTCGAGCGGCCCGAGGGCCCCGAGCCCGGCGCCAGCGGCGAGCTCGACGAGATCACCGACGTCGGCGACTAGTGCTCCGACCGCGCGGTTGTGATCGCGTCGGAGCACCTCTGGGCGGGGTGGGTCCCGACGAGCTCTGCTCGTCGGGCGGGGCGGCGAGCCCCGTGTGATCGAGGCGACGTGCCGTGCCGGAGCAGAATGCGACGGTCACGGCACTAG
>WYBA01000017.1 GCA_011526095.1 Myxococcales bacterium
CGGAGTACGCTACGGCATCACGGCCATGACCCCACGCGCCGGGGCAGACCGGTACCGGCTCGTCCGCGAGCTGGGCCGCGGCAGCATGGGCGTCGTCTACGAGGCGTTCGACGAGGTGCGCGGCGCCCCGGTCGCCGTCAAGCACCTCGACCGGCTCGACGCCGCCCACCTGATCCGGTTCAAGCGCGAGTTCCGCAGCCGCGCCGACCTCGTCCACCCCAACCTGGTGACGCTGCACGAGCTGGTCGGCGCCGACGACGTGTGGTTCTTCGTCATGGACCTGGTCGACGGCGTCGACCTCGCCGCGTGGCTCGCCGACGAGCGGCCGGTCGGCGGGCCGCGGCTGCGGGCCGCGCTGCGCCAGCTGTGCGCCGGGCTCGGCGCGCTGCACGCCGCCGGCCTCGTCCACCGCGACCTCAAGCCGTCCAACGTTCGGGTGACGTCGGAGGGGCGCGTCGTGATCCTCGACTTCGGGCTCGTCGCCCAGGCCGGGCGCCTCGAGAGCGACGCCGCGGTCGTCGGCACCCCGGACTACCTCGCGCCCGAGACCGTGACCGGCGAGGTCCCGACCGGCGCGGCCGACGCCTACGCCCTCGGCGTGATGCTCTACGAGGCGCTGACCGGCCGGCTGCCGTTCGACGGCCCGCCGCTGCAGGTGCTGCTCGACAAGGCGGGGCGAGATCCGCCGCCGCCGCGCGCCGCCAGCCCCGAGGTGCCGGCGGACCTCGACGAGCTGTGCGTCGCCCTGCTCGCCCGCGATCCCGCGGCGCGCCCCGCGCTCGCCGACGTCGCGCGCCGCGTCGCCGGCCCGCGCCGCGCCGACAGCGCCCACGACGCCGCGGCGACCGCGCCCGGCGACGCCCACGCCGACGCCACGCCGCTGTTCGGGCGCCACCGCGAGCTCGCCGCGCTCGCCGCGGCGGGCGCGCGCCTCGACGGCGGGCGCGGCGGCGTCGTGCTGGTGCGCGGCGCGTCGGGCATCGGCAAGACCCGGCTGGTCCGACACTTCCTCGACGGCCTGCGCGACCGCCCCGACGTGCTCGTCCTCGCCGGCCGCTGCTACGAGCGCGAGTCGGTCCCGTACCCCGGCGCCGACAGCCTGATCGACGCCCTCGCCTCGCACCTCGCGACGCTGCCGCCCGACGAGCTGGCCGCGCTGCTCCCCGACGACGCCGCCGCGATCGCCCAGCTGTTCCCGGTGCTGCGGCGGCTGCCGCCGCTGGCGCGCGGCGGCGCGCCCGCCCGCGCCGACGATCCGCAGCGCCGGCGCCGCGCGGTGTTCGCGCTGCGCGCGCTGCTGCGCCGGCTCGCCGCGCGCCACCGCGTCGTCGCGTTCATCGACGACCTGCAGTGGGGCGACGCCGACGGCGCCGCGGTGCTCGCCGACCTCACGCGCGAGCCCGAGCCGCCACCGCTGCTGCTGGTGTGCGCGCTGCGCCGCGAGGTCGGGCCGGACCACCCGGTGATCGCCGCGCTCGCCGGCCGCGCCGGCGCCTCGCTCACCGCGATCGAGCTGCCGCCGCTGCCGCCCGACGACATGCTCGCGCTCGTGCGCGCCCTCGTCGAGCACGACGGCCCCGCCGATCCGCGCGCCGCCGCGCGCGCTGCGGCGATCGCGCGCGAGGCCGGCGGCCACCCGCTGCTCGCCCACGAGCTCGCGCACCACGCCCCGATCGAGCCCGCCGCGGCCGACGACGACGACGCGGATGGCCTCGACGACGCGCCGACCGACACCGCGCCGGGCGTGACGCTCGACCACGTGATCCGCGCGCGCCTGCGCCGCCTGCCCGACGACGCCCGCCGCCTGCTCGAGCTGATCGCCGCCGCCGGCCGACCGCTGCCGCTCGCGGTGGTCGAGCGCGCCGCCGGCGTCGCCGACGCCGGGGCCGCCGCCGCGCTGTCGGCCGCGCGGCTGATCCGCGGCCACGGCGCGCGCAGCTACGACCGCGTCGAGCCGTACCACGATCACCTCCGCGCCGCCGTCGTCGCGTCGGTGCTCGACCGCCTGCCCGCGCTGCACGGTCGGCTCGCCGCCGCGCTCGAGGCCACCGGCCACGGCGACCCCGAGACGCTGGCCCTGCTGTGGCGCGGCGCGGGCGAGCCGGCGCGCGCCGCCCACTACACCGCCGAGGCCGCCGCGCGCGCGGCCGAGGCGCTCGCGTTCCACCGCGCCGCCGAGCTGTACGAGCTGGCGCTCGTGCTCGACCCCGCGCCGCGCCCCGACCGCGCCCACGCGCTGCGGCTCGGCCTCGCCCACGCGCTCGCCTCCGGCGGCCACGGCGAGCGCGCCGCCGAGGCGTACACCGCGGCCGCCGCGACCGCGGCGAGCCGGCTGGAGGCGGTCGAGCTGCAGCGCCTCGCCGCCGAGCAGCTGCTGCGCGTCGGCCAGCTCCGCGCCGGGATCGAGCGGTTCGAGGAGGTGTTCCGCGCCACCGGGGTGCGCTACGCGCGCTCGCCGCGGCGCGCGCTGATCTCGCTCGGCGTGCTGCGGGCGCGGATCCGCCTGCGCGGGCTGGGGTTCCGGACGCGCCCCGCCGCCGCGCTGCCGCCCGAGGCGCTGGCGCGGATCGACACGTGCTGGACCGCGGCGTCCGGCCTGGGCTTCTCGGACGTGATCCGCGGCGCCGAGATGCAGGCGCGCGGCCTGTTGCTCGCGCTCGCCGCGGGCGAGCCGGCGCGGGTGTGCCGCGCGCTGTCGGCCGAGGCGTGCTTCCGCGCCACCTACGGCGGCGAGGACGACCGCGACGTCGTCGCGATCCTCGACCAGGCCGAGGCGCTCGCCCGCCAGCTCGACGACGCGCACGGCCTGGCGATGTGCGGCCTGGCGGCGATGCTCAGCGCCTACTGCCGCGGGCGGTGGGCCGCGACGATCGATCGCGCCGCGCCCACGATCGACCTATTCGCGACCCGCTGCACCGGCGCCTACTGGGAGACGACGTCGACGCGCCACCTCCGCCACTGGGCGCTCGCCTACGCCGGCCGGTTCCGCGAGCTCGAGCCCGAGGTCGCCGCGCTGCTCGACGACGCCGCGACCGCCGGCGACGTCTACGCCAGCAACTACCTGCGCACCGGCATGACCAACCTGGTGTGGCTGGCGCGCGACGAGCCGGCGCTCGCGCACGCCCAGGTCACCGCGGCGGTCGAGGAGTGGCCCGGCGAGGGGTTCCAGATGCAGCACTACAACGCCCTGCAGGCGCGCGTGCACCTCGACCTGTACCTGGGCCGCCCCGCGGACGCCGGCGCGCGGATCGCCGCGGCGTGGGACGACCTCGGCCGGTCGCAGCTCCGCGCGGTCCAGCAGATCCGGATCGAGCTGGCGCACCTGCAGGCGTGCGTCGCGCTCGCCGACCCGGCCGGCCACGGCGAGGCGCGCCGCTGGGCGCGCCGGATCCGCCGCGAGCAGATGCGGTGGGGCGAGCCGCTCGCGGCGCTGATCGAGGCGCCGATCGCCGCGGCCGGCGGGGACCGCGCCGGCGCCGCGGCCCGGCTGCGCGCGGCGGCGGCCGGGTTCGCCGCGGCGGGGATGGAGGTCCACCGCGGCATCGCCCAGTGGCGGCTCGCCGCGCTCCTCGGCGGCGACGACGGCGACGAGCTGCGCGACGCCGCGGCGGCGCGGCTGGACGAGGCGGGCGTGCGGGAGCCCGAGGCGTGGGCCCGGATGTGGGCGCCCGGGTGGTGACGGCCCGCCCCCGCGCCCGGCAACTGGCGTAAGCTCGGCTCGTCGCCGGGGGGGCGGCACGCATGGCACGCACGGCGCACATCACGGCCGCCATCGTCACCGCCGCGCTCGCCGCGGGCGCCGCGCTCGCGCACGCCGACGGCGACGCCGATGGCGGAGGGGACGACAGCGGCGGCGGCGGCGACGACGACGACCTCGCCGAGCTGTCGCTCGAGGAGCTGCTCGCCGTCGAGATCGTCACCGCCTCGAACATGAAGGAGTCGCTGTCGCGCGCGCCCGGCGTGGTGATCCGGCTCGACCGCGACGAG
>WYBA01000155.1 GCA_011526095.1 Myxococcales bacterium
CGCCGCCCGCGGCGCCGACAAGGCGAAGACCGAGACCGCGAAGTCCGTCGCGAAGCCCGCCGCACCCGCAACATCCGGTGGTGCTCGTCGGCGCGCGAAGTGATGACTTCCTAGACCGCGATCAACACCGCGGTCGCAGAGGACGATCGCAGCCTGCTGCTCTTCTACCGCGATGCGCTCGAGCTCGGCTTGCACCCGGTAGATCGCCCGCTGCGCGCCCGCACGTCCGGCCGCGGTGTCGTGACGCGGGAACCCGCCCTGAAAGAGAATGCTCGCCGCTTCGGGGAGGACCACGACGTGCCGGCAGAACGACTGGCGGACCACCTCGAGCACGGCGGTCTTGCCGGCGCCAGGACCGCCGGTCAGGGCGATCCGCTTCGGGGTGTGAACCAGCCGGGAGCACTCGCAATCGGGTCGCATCGAGCATGAGCCTTGCAGCGTCCATGCCCGGCCAGCCATGTATGGTTCCAAGGTGACCTTCCCCCGGGCCAGATCCACCACGGCGCGCCGCATCGTGCTCGCGTTCGGCGCGGTGCTCGTGCTGTTCGCAGCCGCGCTGGTCGTCATCGTGATCGCGCTCCGCCAGATCGCTGACGCGGAGCGCGACGTCGCCCGCCTCGACCATGCCAAGCACGCGGGTCATCAAGCCGCCGCCCTCGCGCGCTCGCAGTACATTCATCAGGCGCACACGCTGCTCGAGTGGAACCAAAGCCACCTACCCCACTACTACGAAACGGCCGCAGAGGCGCGCGAGGCAACCGAGCACCTCTCGCACCAGGTCGCCAGGCCCGAGGCCGCGCAGATCGCCGCGCTGATCGCCGAGAGCGATCGGCGATTCCGCGAGGTGGTGCTCCCCGCGATTGCAACCGGGCGCCGCGACCGTATCCCCGAGCTCCACGAGATGACCGAGCACCCTGTCGAGGAGGTCGTCGCACTCAACGAGACGCTGAATCGATCGCTCGAGGCCGAGGCCGACGCTGCCCAGCGGCGCGCCGAGACGATCCGGGCACGCGTGCAGGTCGCCGTCTTCACGTGCTTCGCGCTCGCGATCGTGCTCGCGCTGGGCGTCGGGCTGTACCTGATGCGATCGATCTCTCGCCCGGTGGCCGCGCTGCGCGCCGGTGCGCTGCGGATCGGTTCCGGTGATCTCACGGCGCGCATCGGCCTGCAGGGCGACGACGAGCTCGCCGAGCTCGGCGGGACGTTCGACCGGATGGCCGAGGACCTCGGCCGTCACCAGGCCGAACTACTCGAGGCGCACCGTCTGGCCTCGATCGGACAGGTCGCGTCGGGCGTCGCGCACGAGATCAACAACCCGCTCGGGGTCATGCTCGGCTACCTCACGCTGCTTCGCCGCGACCCGGCGATCGGCGACCGCGAGGAGCTGCGCATCCTGGAAGACGAGACCCGGCAGTGCCAGACCATCGTCGCCGGGCTACTCGATCTCGCACGGCCGGTCCGGCTTCAGCTCGGCGAGGTCGACCTCGCCGAGCTCGCGCGTGATGCCGCCGCGCGCCTCGCCGAGAGCGGCCGCTCCGAGGGCGTGACCGTTCGCGTGCGCGATGACAGCCCGGTCCAGGTGTCGGCCGACGAAGGGAAGCTCCGGCAGATCGTCATGAACCTCCTCGGCAACGCCGTCGAGGCGGCGCGCGAGAGCGGCGCGAGCGCACCCGAGGTCGAGCTGTCGTGGGAGCGCCGCGGCGAACACGCCGCGCTGTACATCGATGACCGTGGCCCCGGCGTTCCCGAACAGGCGCGCGCCCGGCTGTTCGAACCGTTCTTCACCACGCGGGCACGCGGCCACGGCCTCGGTCTGGCGATCGCTCGAACCCTGGCGCGCGCCCACGGCGGCGACGTCGAGCTCACCGATCGCGCCGACGGCCCCGGCGCCCGCGCGACGCTCTGGGTCCCCATCGAGTCAGTTCAGGAGAAAGCGGCATGATCAAAGCCCACGTGCTCGTCGCCGACGACAAGGAGAACATCGTCAAGCTGATCCGCCGGATCCTCCCGGAGGATCGCTTCGACGTCACCACCGCCGAGGACGGCGCACGTGCGATGGCCCTGCTCGCCGCCGGCAGCTTCGACGTCGTCGTCACCGACATCCGCATGCCCGGCGCCGACGGCATCGCCGTGCTCCACGAGGCGCGGGCCCGCGATCCGGACATCGAGGTCGTGCTGATGACGGCGTACGCCACGATCCCCGCCGCTGTCGACGCCATGCGCCAGGGCGCGTTCGACTACCTCGCCAAGCCGTTCGAACCCGACGAGGCGCTGCTGATCGTCGAGCGTGCGCTCGAACGCCGCCGACTGCGCCAGGAGGCGCGCGACCTGCGTCGCGCGCTCCAAGGTACGCAGCGGATCGACAACCTGGTCGCGCGAAGCCCGGTGATGGCGCCGGTACTCGCGCTCGTGCATCGCGCCTCGGCCAGCGACGCGACCGTGCTGATCACCGGCGAGAGCGGCACCGGCAAGGAGGTCGTCGCGCGCGCGATCCACAACTCCGGCGAGCGCAAGAGCAGGCCGTTCGTCGCGGTCAACTGCGGCGCCATCCCGGAGACCCTGCTGGAGAGCGAGCTCTTTGGCCACGCGAAGGGCGCGTTCACCGGCGCCAACGCCGATCACCGCGGTCTCTTCGAGGAGGCGACGGGCGGCACGATCTTCCTCGACGAGATTGCCGATCTGCCGCTCCCCATGCAGGTGAAGCTGAACCGCGTACTCCAGGAGAAGAAGGTGCGCCGCGTCGGCGCGACCGACGAGCGCCCGGTCGACGCGCGGGTGATCGCCGCGACCAACGTCGACGTCAGGGCTCGCGTCGCCGGCGGCCAGTTCAGGGAGGACCTCTTCTACCGTCTCAACGTGCTCGGGCTCGTCCTTCCTCCTCTCCGCGAGCGGCGCGAGGACATCCCGACCCTCGCCGCGTTCCTGCTCGAGCGGCATCGCCGCCACGGCGTCCCGGAGGGGTTCACCGCGGAGGCGCTGACCGCGCTCGTCCAGTACGCGTGGCCGGGCAACGTCCGCGAGCTCGAGAACGCGATCGAGCGGGCCGTCGCCGTCACCGATGGCCCGCGCATCGAGCTCGAGGCCCTGCCCGACGAGGTGGCGTCGATCCTGCGTCCGCGGATCACCCGCGGCACCGAGAGCCGCCTCACCTACCGCGAAGTCGTCGACCTCGCGCGGGACCGCGCGTCGCGCGAGTACCTGATCGCGCTGATGCGCGAGCTCGAAGGGAACGTCACCGACGCCGCGCGGCGCGCGGGAATGGAGCGCGAGAGCTTGCACCGCCTGCTCAAGCGCTACGGGGTCCGCTCCGAGGACTTCAAGCAGCGCGAATGACCAGCGGCGCCTTGCCGAGCGCGGTGCGCGGGATCGTGTCGACCGTCTCGACCCGCACCGGCAGCCCGGCGACGCCTTGCCGCCCGAGCTCCTTGGCCACCGTCCTCGCGACGGCGTCGAGGTCGACGCCGTCCGGGCGCTCGAGCAGGACACGCACCGACTCGCGCCCGGTGATCACCTGCCACGCAGCCGCCGGCACCAGCTCGAGCACGCGATGAAACACGTTCGGGTGGACCGCGACGTTGCCGCCGACGAGCGCGGGGAGCTCGACGATGTCCTCGGCCCGACCCTCGACGCGGTCGAGCAGCGCGAAGCCGATGCCGCAGTCGCAGCGCTCCGCGGACAGCGCGACACGATCGCTCATCTCGTACCGGATCAGCGGCTGGGTCCGCGAGAACAGCACCGTGACCAGGACGCTCGCCCCGACGACACCCGCCGGCACCGGCCGGTGATGCTCGTCGACCGACTCGACGATGACGAGATCCTCGTAGAGGTGCTTCCGGTGGCGCGAACAGTCCGACGCGAGGTCGGCGGTCTCCGTGGCCGCGTAGACGTCGAACGGCTCCACACCCCACGCGGCGTGCACGCGGCGCTTTGTCTCGTCGGTGAGCACCTCGGAGGCCGACATCACCGCGCGAGGTGACACCCGGAGCCTCCCTTCACGCTGCTCGGAGGCGAGCACGTGGAGCATCGAGGCGTATCCGACCAGGCAGTCCGGCTGGAACGCGTTGAGCTTGTCGATCGTGTCGGGTAGCGGATCGGTGGCGTCGAGCCGCAGCGTCGGCACGAAGCGGCTGTGGACGGTCGCGCCGACCCGTGCCGACGCGTGCCAGGGAACGCGCGAACTGACGACCGCCATGCGCACCTTGTGGGTCAGGCCAGCGGCCACCCCGGCCCACTCCTGCGCGCGGGCGTACGAGGCGATGTGCGTGATCCACTCGTCGTGATCGAGGAGGAACACGCCGCGCCGGCCGGTGCTGCCGGACGTGGCGCAGACGACGTAGCGGTCGCGAAACAACCCGTCGCCCGCGGTGTCGAGGTGGGCGAGCACGTCGGCGAGGCGCACCTCCGGATCGACCACGAGCTCGTCGAAGTGCTCCATCACGGTGGCCTTGGTCAGCACCGGTAGCTGATAGAGCGACGCCGCGTCGAGTCCGCGATGGAAGCGGTGGTAGAAGCGCGACCGCGCCATCTCGTGCGCGCGCAGCTCCGCCAGGGCGCATTCCTGATGGTACGCGAGGTCGCCCCGGTCCCAGCGCTGGTGCCGCCGGATCGCGCGCCGTCGGGCCAGCACCGCGATCAGCGTCCTGATCTTCATGGCGACCTATGCGATCGCCGCCGCCTGAGGCTGGGGGTGGCCGAGGTGGATCACTCGCTGCCACATCGCGCAGCGCTCGCGGGTCATGCCGGCGGCGAAGCACCACGCGACCGTCGATCGCGCGATCTCGACCGCGATGTCGTGCGGCTCGCCCTCGGCCTCCAGGTCCGCGACATACTCGCGCAGGAAGCGACGCGCGTCGCCCTCGTGGTCGATCGCGAGGATGGCCGCATTGAGTGCCACCTCCGAGCGCGGCGTCCTCACGGCTCGCCCCCGTAGTTGCGCAGGTTCGCCTGGCTCGCGAAGTACAGGACGTTGCCCTCGGCGTCCTTCGCGATCACCGCGGCCGCCTTGTCGACCTTCTCCCCGCTGACCGGATCGACGGCCGTGCGGGTGTCGGGCTCCTTCGCGAGCCGTTCCTTGCACATCGGGCAACAGCCGAAGTAGGTCTTGCCTTCGACCTCGACCGGGATCTGGGCCTTGCCCATGTACGTGTTGTTGACCATGCAGACCAGGCTCGGATCCTCGACCTCGGTGAGCCCGTTCGAGAGCTCGTGTGACGTCGCGGCCTGGCTACCGGCCTGCGACGATGTGTCGCCGGAGTCCTTGGCGCAGGCGCCGGCGAGACCGGCGATCAGGGTGAGCACGATGGCGTGGGTGGTGCGGAGCAGCATGACCCTACCCGTAGCAAGGGACGCACCAGGCGCATCCCCAGGAACCCGCATCCGGCGCGTGACGTTCTCGGTTACACCGTGAGCAACGCGGTCACGCGATCGCGACCGTCTGCTCGTCGGGGACGCATCCGGCGGCGCAATGGCACTCCTCGTCGTTGCACCGGAACCGGAAGCGCACGACGCGCGCGCCCGGGAACGGCCCGAGGACGCGCTGGAACCGGCGTGATCCGGCCAGGACGCCTCCGGTCGGCGCGAGCGGCGCGCGCACGGCCTCGCCATCGTCGACCCGCCAGCTGAGCGTGCCGGGGCAGTTGGTCCGGATCGCCAGCGGCTGGTCGCGGCCGATGCGTCCGAGCTTGCGCGTGAACGTCCAGACCGCGATCGGCGGGGCAACACCGATCGCCAGATCCGGGGCCGGCAACCCGGCGAGCTGATAGGCACGCGCGAGGTGCCGGCGGTGGAGCCGGTCGAACTCGTCGTCGCGTCCCGAGTCCTGGTCGGCGCCCAGCCACCAGAACCAGTCGCTGCCCTCCGCGGCGAGCAGCGACTCGTACGCGGCGCCCCGCAGCGAGCCCGAGGCGGCCAGCGCACCTCGCGCCTCCGAGACCATCGCCCACGCGGCGTTCTCGTCGGGTTCGCCGATCCAGGTGCCAAGCTCGGCGCCTGCGCGCGATCCGGCCTCGTCGATCCACGACGCGGTGGCCAGCCGGTGGACGCGCGGCAGGTCGTCGACGTCGTGCTCCACGAGGAAGCGAGCGCAGGTAGTCGTCTCGAGCTCCGACGACGCGGCCAGGCGGCGATACAGCGCCTCCAGGAACGGACGTCCGTCGTCTCGATAGCTGCCCCACGCGTTCTCGCCATCGAGAGCGATCGTGACCACGTGCTCGCCCTCCGCAGGCAGTCCGCGTGCGCGCTCGAGCAGCGCCTCGACGAGATCCGTCGCGGCGGTCTCGGGCTCGCGCCGGTGCAGCCAGAAGCCGATCGCGTCGCTCAGCACGGTGTCGCGGAAGAAAACCGCGAGACGGGCGACACCCTCCCCGGCCCGGTACACCGAATGCCGGATCGCCGGGTGCGCCACCTCGTAGCCGAACTGCCCGGAGCGCGCGAGCACCGCCTGGTCGGTCGCGATCCACTTGACGCCATGGCGCGCCAGGACCGGAAGCATCGCCTCGCTGACCGCGCCCTCGGCCGGCCACACCCCCAGCGGCGGCGCGCCGAACCAGCGGGCGTGCGCGCGTGTCGCGCGAACCACGTGCGCCTCCGCGTCGTCGGCGAAGAACAGTCCCGGCGGCACCGCGCCGCCGTCGCGATCGACGGTGGCCGCCGCCGGCTCGAGCAGGATGGGCAGGATCGGATGGTAGTACGGTGTGGTCGTCAGCTCGACGTGGCCCGCCTCGGCGAGCTCGCGGTAGAGCGGCACGATCGCGCGCAGCACCTTGCGCTGCTCGGCGACCAGCGCCGTGACGTCGTCGAGCGTGAAGTCACGCTGCTTCGCGACGAGGCGCGCGACGGACGCGGTCTGCCCTCCAGGGAGCTCGACGTCGCCGGTGCGTAGCTCGTGGCAGCACCAGGCCAGGTTGAACCACATCTGCAGGTCGCGGAGCTCCTGCGGCGAGAGCGCGCGCCCGGCCTCTCGCGCGTCGAAGAGCTCGCGGTAGCGTGGATGCACGAAGATCTGCCGGTGCCAGTCGGCGTCGAAGAACGTGCGCAGGATCTCGTCGCGCGCACCGTCGTCGAGCTCCTCGGCGGGGATCAGCGTCAGATCGAGCGCGCGATCGGTCGCGCCCTCGTCGTACGCGGTGAGCTGCGCGACCAGGCTCGGCGTCAGGTTGAAGACGACCTCGATGCCGGGCACCGCGCGGACCCGGAGCGCCATGCCGAGGTAGTCGCGCAGCGCGTGCAGCCGGACCCAGGGCATCTGCAGCGCGCCGGCGACCGCGCCGGCTCCGAGATCGAGGTACCACGGCTGATGGTGGTGCCAGATCAGCGCGACCTTCGCGCGCGCGCCCGCGATGAAGCTCCACGGCTGCGAACGAAGCTCGTGACCTTCGTGGTTACCCATGGCCTCGTACGTCACACGGTCGCCGCGGTCGAAGCGCCCGAGCTCCGCCTCCCAGTAGCGATTCTGACCGGCGCCGGCGACCAGGCGCGCCGGCCGCTTCTCGCGCGCGCTGCTCGCGCCCCGCTCGACGGTGAGCGCGACGCCGACGTCTTCGACCGCCGCCGGCCACGACCCGATCCGGACCGTGACGAGCTCCCCGGGCACCGGGCGCGCGGGGCTGCGCGCGGCGTCGTCGGTGAGGTGCCACAAGGTGGCGGCGGTCATGCTGACGAGCGGTGCAAGATGTCCGCCGCAGCGAGCGCGCAGAGCCTGCGGATCGGCCGCTCCGTGCCGCACATCCTGCGCGGTTTCGAGTGTGACCGCACCGGTCACTTACCGGGCGCGCTCGATGCACCACCGTCGTGCACCATGAGGATCCGATCGAGTCTCCTCACCGCCATACTCGCGACAAGCGCCGCGTGCGCCGCCTCGCGCGCGAACGGCACCCACCCCGAGGACATGACCGCCACCGAGCACCTCGAGCAAGCGCGGGAGGCCTCGCTCCGCGCCTCGACCGGCTCCCGGCCCGGACCGTACTACGCGAGCCCGTACAGCGCGCCGCGGTACTGGTCGCACTGGTACCCCTGGTACTACTACTGGGATCCGTCGCTGGAGTACGCGGCACTCGCCGACGCGCATCGCGCCGCGGCGGAGGAGCTGCAGATCCGCTTCGACTCGGCGTGCGCGCTGGTCCCGCGCGGCGCGGAGGCGAGCTCGCCCCTCGCTGACTACGCGACCGGCAGCGCTCCGCTCGACACTGGCGTCGTCATACACCTCGCCCCCGAGGCGGGCCCGCCCGATGTCGTCTTGGCCGGACTGCGCTGTCATCGCGCCTGGCTCGTGCTCGAGCCGCGCGACGGCACCGACGACGAGCCGCTCCTCCTCGACGGCGTCGTCCTGGTCGCCCATGCAAGCGACGCCGGCACCGAGGTGATGATCACCGTCGCCGACGAGCAGGCCGTCCTGGAGCTGCAGCGGCGCGCCGCCGCCCTGCTCGAGCGCGCTCGTGGACGATGAGCGATCCATCGACGTTCAGGGACGACGAGCTCCGGTCCTAGATACGACGATGGCATCGTTTGAGGGAGTGCTCGCGGTCAGCGACGGCGCCGCAGTGGAATCGTGAGGGCGGAACAACTCGGCGTCGAGGTCGTGCCGCCGCAAGAGGCGATGCAAGCTCTCGCGCTCGATCGCGGCGGCGCGCGCCGCTTCGGACACGTTTCCGGCGTGGCTACGCATCAGCCCGAGCAGGTACTCGCGGGTGGTCCAGAAGCGCGACAGCTCGAGGAACTCCTCGTACGGCAGCGCCGCGATCGCCGCAAGCCCCTCGCTGCGCGCTCGCGCGCCGTGCTTGCGCGCGGGAATCGCGGCGGCGACGCGTGCTGCGAGCCCGTCGAGCCCCGCGCGCGCAGAGATGGTCACCACCGGGAGGCGGCGGCCGGTCCTGACGTGCGGCAGGAAGCCGTCCCACACGACGATCGCCTGGACCGAGGCCATGATCGCTAGCACCACCGCCTTGCGCGCCTCGGTGGCGACCGCCACGTCGAAGTCCTCGGCCAGTACGCTGGCGAGCTGGCGCGCGACCGACGTCGGCGCCGCGACGAGGACACACGGCTTCATCTCACCAGGCGGGTCTGCAACCCGCGTTCCGGGCCCGCCGGACGCGGACCGGCGCGTCGACGCGTCGGCGCTTGCATGCGGCGGACTGCCGCATCCAGCCGGGCACGGAGCAACGGTCCGGCGGGCGTCCCTTCCAGGCTCGCGAGGACCCGATCCGGCGTGCCCCAGTCGCTCCAGCCCGTGCCGTGCATCGGCACGACCAGCAGATCGCAGGCGGGCTCGAGGACGTGCTTGCTGAAGTCGGCGGGCTCGATCGCCGCGTAGAGCTCGTCGAGATCCGGCGCGCCCGGCGCGAACGAGAACCGGTCGAGCGTGTCGAACCGCCGCGCGTGATCGGGCAGATGCCGACGCGCGAGCTCGGCGACCTGCTCCGCCGGTGCGGCGAGGATGAACGTGTTCCACAGGCCACCGCGTGCGTGGAGCCGTCGGGCGGTCTCGGCGCCCGGCTTCTCCACGAAGCACTCGAGCGAGCAGCACGCCGGCGCGACCGGCGGCCCGGCGATGATCCAGCCGTAGTCCGGATCGGAGAGCTCCGGCGCGACGCCCAGGACGGCGAGCCGACCGAGCTCGCAGCTCGTCCGGCCGGCGGTCCGGACCGCGTCGACGAACCGAGGCACGTCACCGACGTGGTGATCGCTCGGGAACACGAGGACGTGCGCCTTTCGATCGTGGAGTCGGATCCACGTGAGCGCAAAGAGGATCGCCGTGGCGGTGCCGCGGCTCGCCGGCTGCACGAGCGTCGTCCCCTCGTATTCGGCGAGCTGCGCGCGCGCCCACGCCAGGTGCGCGCGTCCGACAACGATCACGGTCCGGCGCGCCGGCACGATCCGCGCGACGCGATCGAGAGTCGCCTGCAGCATCGACCGATCGCCCGCGATCGTCGCAAACTGTTTCGGCACCGGACGACCGTGCAGCGCCTCGGTCAGCTCGGCGAGGCGCGTCCCGTCGCCGCCCGCGAGCACGATCGCCCAGGTTCGTTCCCCGTTGGTCTCCGTCGGCATGCCCGCCTCGCAGAGCAAGCACGGATCCAGTCTGCGTGACGCTCACGGTCACACGTGCGTCATTCTGCATCACCGAGTTCGCCCGGATGAGCTGCCCGACATCGCGCAGGACCTGCGGCGCGGTCCGCGAAGCGCGCATGCGCTGCGCGATCACTCCTTCGGCTGGACAACGTGCCCCGCGCGGCGCTGCAGTTCGGCGACAGCGTCTGGAACGTCGACCGTCACGGTGACCTCGAGCGTCTCGTCGCGTTGCACGGCCTCAAACGCGAGTCCCACGACCGAGACCAGGTCGTCGTCGGCGCCGCGGCTCGGCTCGAGCTGCAGCCAGCTCCAGTGACAGCGGATCTCCGCCAGCACGGCCTTGGCCGGCCCGGCCTCGGGGGCGAGTTGTACGACGACGCCGCCCTCGATCGCGACCGCAGCGACCGCGTACCGCTCGAAGGGCGAGGTGGACTCGGCGGCGAGCGGCAGTCCGTCGCACGCCGCGCGATGCTGCGCCTCAAGGACATCGGCGGCGTCGAGGTGCTGGTCGCGCTCGGCGAGATGCTCCGCGCCGGAGTCCCAGTAGTACGACCACCAGCGGCCGGAGTCGTGTCGGCGAATGAACGGCGCCTGGCGCGCGATCTGGTCGTGAACCTCGGCCACCTCGCGATGCTCGCGCGCGGTCATGTCCTCGGGACGCGTCCGACCTCCCGATGAGGAAGCCACGCACGAGGTGGCGAGTGCCGCTGCGAGCATGCTGATCGATCGGCGGTCCATGCCTCCGCAGGCAGCAATCGCCGGACCAGCTCAGGTCTCGTCGTCCTCGCGGAATCGATCGGCCTCGACGTCGTGCCGCCGCAGGAGCCGGTGCAGGCTCTCTCGCACCATGCCGGCGCCGCGCGCGCCGTCGGTCACGCTCCCGCGGTGGCGATCCATCAACGCGATCAGGTAACACCGCGTGGCCTTGAACCTGACGAGCTCGATGTACTCGTCGTACTCGAGCTCGGTCAGCGTGCGTCCCTCGCCGGCGCGTTTGCGCTCCTCCACCTTCCGCCGATCGATCGCCGCGACGACCTCGTCGCGCACCTTCGCTGGTTCGGCATTGGCGCCGACCCGGATCACCGGCACGCCATCGGGATCGCCCGGCGCCGTGATGAAGCCGTCGGCGAGCACGATCGCCTGAAAGCAGGAGACCGCGATCAGGGCCTCGGCGCGGTCGCGATCCGGGCACACCATCACTGTGAACGCCGCCCCGAGCGCGTCGGTGAGACGCCGGTTCAGGATCGGCGGGGCCGCGATGAGGACGCACGGCTTCATACGACCGGCGTGGATTGCAGCGGTTGTGCCGCGTCAAGAGCTTGACATCATTGGCGTCTCAACTGCCGTTTCGTGACACGCCCGCTCACGCGTAACCGAACCGGTTACGGGGTGAAGC
Source organism: Myxococcales bacterium (assembly GCA_011526095.1). Classification (GTDB taxonomy): domain Bacteria; phylum Myxococcota_A; class Polyangia; order Haliangiales; family Haliangiaceae; genus WYBA01. The sequence continues at coordinate 11,462 of WYBA01000155.1, forward strand.
TGCGCGACGCCGCCTCGATCGGGTGCAGCCCGCGTCCGAAACGCGCCATCGCCTCGCGGTTCTTCTCGAGCTCGCTGTACGGCAGGAAGCGCATCCCGAGCGCCCGCACCTGCCGGAACGCCGGGCGCTCGAGCTGCGCGCGCACGTCGTCCTCGCGTGCGTCGGGCGCGACCAGGAACAGCCCGCGGGTCGTCCGCTCCGGGGCACCGAGCGCGAGGTCGAGCATGCGAACGATGCCACTGTAGATCGACGTGGTGTGCTCGACCTCGAAGGCAGCCACGACGTCTTCGGTGGCGGCATCGATCCACAGGACGTCGATCAACCGCACGGCATCCACGCCGGGATGACCTGCCACCCAGGCCGGCAAGGTGTCGAGGCAGCCGGCGCCGAGCTCGCGGCCCTCGTGCGGGCGGCCGCGATCATTCGTCGCGATCCAGACGCGGAACCCGAGCGCATGTCCCAGGTCCCGCAGCCAGCCCTGGACCTGCGTGTGAGTCACGTCGCCAGCGCGTTGCGCGTCGAGCACGCGCTGCGCCGACGCCGCTTCTGCGCGGACCGCCGCGAGGTCGCGCTCCCAGGCGTCGCGCGCCCCGGCGTCCTCACCGGTGGGTGGCGCCGGATAGCGTCCCTGACCCACGTCGAAGAGCAGGCCGGCGATCGCGCCGAGATCGTTGGACAGGAGATCGCGATGCTCGTCGACGATGCGCAGGATGCCCGCGCGCATCGCCAGGTAGTCGCCCCACTTGCCGAGCTTGACTCGGCTGCTGGTGAGCGCGTTGTAGCCCTTGACGATCGCCGTGTTGAACGGAGGCACCAGCGTCGGGTGGAGGAAGTAGAGTAGGTTCGCGGCGGCGGGGCCGACGCCCTTGATCGTCTTGCGGTCGAGCTCGTGGATGGCAGCGACCACGTCCTCGGCGCACGTCCCGCAGCAGGAGGCGTCGAGGAAGCGCCCGAACGCGCGCTGGTTGTCCGGGCTCTCGTAGATGTCCGGGATCCGCAGCTTCGGCTTCCACAGGAACGCGTGGTCGGCGCCCCGGAAGATCTGCCGCTGCTCGGCGATCGATTCCACAACGATCTCGAGCGACGAACCGCGGTAGGCCGTGCCAAACGTGCCGGCCTCGATCTCGTCGACCACGGTGCGCAGCCCGCGGCGGATCGACCGGAAGTTCTTCAGGCGCTCTTCCCACAGGAACCACGATCGGTAGGTCCCGCCGGGGTCCTCGCGCCAGCGCGCGACCAGGGCGCGCAACGGATCCGAGCTCATCGACCGGACGATACCGCGATGGCGCGGCCCTTGCTCCCCCTGGCCACGCCCCTGTGTCTCACCTCGGCCCGCTCGCTCACTGGATCGGCTTCTCGACGTTCCTCGTCGCGATGCTCGTGATCGACCTGGTCTTCCTGCACCGCGGCGAGACACGGGTCTCAGGCCGGCGCGCGCTTCGCGCCAGCGCGGTCTGGATCGCGCTCGGCCTGGCGGTCGGCTGCATCATCGGATGGCGACTCGGCCGTGGCGCCTTCGTCGAGTACATGACGGCGTATGTCGTCGAGGAGTCGCTCTCGATCGATAACCTGTTCGTGTTCGCCCTGATGTTCTCGGCCTTCCGGATCCCGCCGGAGCACCAGCACCGGGTTCTGTTCTGGGGCATCTTCGGCGCGCTCGTGATGCGACTCGGCTTCATCCTCGCTGGCGTCGCGCTGCTCGCCAGGTTTCATTGGATCATGTACGTGTTCGGGCTCGTGCTCCTGGTCGCCGCGATCCGGATCGGCCGGGCGCGCGGGGACGAGCCGCCGGAGCACAGCTTGCTTGTCCGCGCGATCGGCCGAGTCCTGCGCACCACGCCCGACCTGCGCGGCGGCCGCTTCTTCGTGCGCGACGCGGCTACCGGTGTCCTCCTGGCCACCCCGCTGTTCGCCGTCCTGGTCGCGCTCGAGACCACCGACATTGCGTTCGCGATCGACTCGATCCCCGCGGTGCTCGGCGTGACCACCGACTCGTTCATCGTCTTCACCTCCAACGCCATGGCGATCCTGGGGCTGCGGTCACTCTACTTCGCGGTCGCGGCCGGGCTGGACCGACTGCGGCACCTCAAGACCGGCCTTGCCGCGATTCTCGCGTTCATCGCCGCGAAGATGCTCGCGCACGACTTGGTCCACGTGCCCGCGGGCGTGTCGCTCGGCGTGATCCTGGCGATCCTCGCGATCACCGCCGTCGCCTCCCTGCGCGGCGGCCCACCCCTTGCACACCCTCAGCAACCAGAGGTGCAACCATGAAGACCGCTATGTGGATGCTCGTGGCGGCGCTCGGCGCCGCCGGATGCACGGGCTCGATGATGTCGGACCCGGACCGGATGAGGTCGATGATCGACGACAGCCGGCTCGAGAACGAAGCGCACCGCGATGCCGCGGCGCGTGCGCCGTCGCTTGCAGCGATGCGCGACGAGATGACTCGTCACGACGGCGTCATGGACGACATGATGGGCGAGATGGGGGCCGCGATGGACGGGATGTCGCATTGCTCGGGCGGCGGCATGCAGGCTCTGCGCGGCATGCACGACGACATGATGGGCGAGATGGACGCCCACGGCACCACGATGGATCAGTCGGCGGACCTCGACGCCGCGGCCGCCGAGGTCGCCCGCCACGCCGGCACGATGCACGAGATGCTCGACGGCATGGACGCGGCGACGGCCAGCATGGGCTGCGGGATGTGACCGGCCCGATCACTGCCCCGCGTCGATCAGGATGGGCAGGCCGTTCTTCCCCACCGGCACGAAGTAGTACCGGGTCGACGGGTTGTCGAACGCCTTGTACGAGAGGTACTTCGTCGTCAGCGTCTTGGTGATCGCCTCCTGCGCCTTCGCCTGGGCGTCGCCACGCGCGACCATCGCTTCTGCCTCGCCCTGCGCCTCGATGCGGACGGAGTCCGCGCGCCCTGCCGCGAGTGTCCGTGCGATGTCGGCGTCGCGCTTCGCGACCTCGAGCTCGTTGTCCTTCTGGCCGATCAGCTGCTCCGCGCTGACCTTGGACGCAATCGCGCCGGTGACCGTCTTGTCGAAGTCGATGTGGTCGATCGAGACACGATCGATATCGATCGGCTTTCCCTTGACCGCCTTGCGGAGCTGGCCGAGCACCCGCTTCTCGATCTGCCCGCCCTCGACAGCAAGGGCGTTGTGCGCGTGCGCCGCGAACTCGCCGCGCGCGATCGTCAGGAACGCCGGCCGGATGACCTCGTCATAGTAGGTCGGCCCGATCTGCGTCGCGAGCTCGTAGATCTGGTCGGCGCGCGGCCGGTACGTGACGGTCACGCGTGTCCGGACGTGCAGGGCGTCCGCCGAGAGGATCTCGATCTCCTCGGTCCGGCTCTGCCAAGTCACGTCGTACCGGATGAAGCCGTTCCACGGCCAGCGGAAATAGAATCCTTCGCCCCGGACGTCGTGCTGGAGTCCGCCGAAGGCGCTGTACTTCACCGCCCGCTGCCCGGGGCGAATGGTGGAGCCGAAGCATCCGGCGATGAAGAGGGAAGCGAACAGCGTGAGTGCGAGCGTGCGCATGATGGTCCTCCTGTGATGGCTTCGCCCAGTGCAACCGCTACACCGGCGAAGTGGCCACTGCGGTCACGGGCGCCCGAGCGCGCAACCGTTGCGTCGCGAGCTCACGTCATGCGCGGCGATCCCCACTTCTTGCGCGTGACTCTGGCAGTCACAGGCAGATCGCGTTGTCGTCGGCGGAGACGACGCCACCAGGCCGCGGCATGCGCGATGCAGCGGCACCTTCTGCATGATGACCAAGAAGCTGCTTCTGCTAGCCATCCCGATCACCCTCGCCGCGTGCAGCCGCCCTGCTCCGGGCACACGCGCACACGAAGACTCTGCCGCCGGTCACCGTCAGGAGGCGGCGAAGCATCAGGCCGACGCCGACAAGACACTCGCGTACGCCAACTCGAAGGCCTACTACCAGAGCGTGCACCAGGACCACAAGCGCCTCGCCAAGGCGCACCTGCGTGCTGCCGAACAGGTCGAGGCCGAGTACGCAGCCGCGTGCGACGACCGCGCGCCTGACACGGTCACAGCGTGGCCCGAAGTGAAATCGACAGACGAGGTTCCCGGCGGCATCGTGCTGCACCTGACGCCCGAAGTCGGCTCGGAGGAAGAGGTCATCGCCCACTTCGAGTGTCACCGCGCCGCGCTCGCCCTGGAAGGCTTCGACCGCTTTCCCGATGACCCGCTCGCCATCCAGAACCTCGACGTTGTCGTTCATGACGAGCCCGGCGGCACTGCGGTGATGTTCGGTGTCGGCGACGCCCAGGTTCAGGAGCTGCGCCGGCGCGTCGACGCGATCGCGCGCGCGGAGTGACATGAAGGATCCGGGCTACTGAAAACGGCGCGTCCCGGGGCTGCACGCGGACCACGTGGCGCGCGCGCTCGACGTGACACCGTCACGCTCACGGCGGTGATCGTCGCGGCCGACGACGCCACCGTCGCTTCCGCGGAGCTCAAGGTCGAGCCGATCGACGACGACGACGCCGTTTCTCGACAAGACCGACGGGGCGTCGGTCGGCACTGCTGCGGTGGCGACGCTCGCCGCCCGCGCGCGAGCGACCGCAGGCGGTAGCCGCTCACCCAGGACGCCGGATCGCGACCTCGCGCCGCTCGTCGGCGCGAACCACGCAGTCGAACTCGGCCGTCAGCGTGCCGTCGTCGGAGCTGCTCTCGTGGTGCGCAGGCTCCGGACCGCCGCCATGCGCGAAGACGAAGGTCGCGCCGTGGCCGCCCCCCCGCGCGCGCGACACGACCTCGTCGAACACGGAGTGTTCGACCAACATCGCGCACCCGATCTCGCGACCTTTCGCAGCGGCGGCCTCGACGGCGCCCGAGACACCGCTGCTACCCGGAACGGTGACCTCGATGATCCCCACCGAGCGAAGAGGTATGCGAGGCACCTCGCTCGGGTCCAGGTACACCATGGGCGTCGCCCCGGGCGACGGAGTGAACGAGGGATCGGTGGCGAGGAACGACGAGCGGACGCCGCTCGAGCAAGCTGCCACGACGACCGCGACACCGAAGACGACGAACCGGCACGGAATCATTTCGACCGGGGATGCTGCCACGAGCGACCGTGACCCGACCGGTCACGGTCAGTGGTTCGGCATCGAATGTCCCGCCGGAGAGCCCGGAGCCCCGGCGTTGGTCTCGTGGTCCATGTCGCTCTCCCAGTACACGACGAACCGGAGCCCGGCCCCCTCTCGTCGACTCGCGCGTGACTCTCCGTGTCACTGATGATCCGCTACGTCACCGGGCACCGCGCCCTCGTCATCCAGCCTGCTCGGTGAGGGTGCGGCCGATGGTTACGACGCGTCGACGACGTCCGGTGCTTCGCCGGGGGCCCGTCGACGTCCGCCGCCCCGGGCCGCAACGGCGGCATCGATGGCCGACACGAGCTCCGCGGGTGAGAACGGCTTCGGCAACGTCGCTCGAATCCCCGCAGCCTTCGCCAGCGCTTCGACCCGCTCGTCGAGCGAACCGCTGACCAGGATGACGGGGATCTCCGGCGCCCGGGCAGAGATCGCTCCGGCGAGGGCGATGCCGGTCATCCGTCCGTGTCCAAGATGGTAGTCCGTGACCACCACGTCGACCTCGTCGACGTCAACGCGCAGCAATGCGGTCTCTGCGTCATCGAGCACGTCGACGATCGCGAAATGGTGCGAGAGCAGCCGCGCCATCGCACGCGCGATCTGAAGATCGTCCTCGACGAGCAGGATCCGGATCACGTAGCGCGAGCATGAAGGACGCGACCGTCCGGCCGCAACGACGAAACGATCCCGGCGCACGTGCGTGACTCTGGCGGTCACACTTGCGCACGGCACGGCACGGCACGGCACGGCACGGCACGACGGTTGTTTCGACCGACTGCATGCGTCCTGTTCATCCGGCCGCGTCGCCTCTCCGATCGCGCTGGTGACGTTGTCTGTCTTCGCCGACCTCTAGCCGGTGTCGTCGCCGCCTCCTTGCACGCCCGCGGGCTGGTTGGCACTGGTCAGCGCGGCGGGCGACGGCGTCAGGGATGGCTCGGCAGCAAGCTCGTGTTTCGGGATGGCGTCGGCGTCGACCCCGGCCGGGCAGACGGCAGCTCGCGTCGCGCCCGGCGACGACATGATGGATGTGACCCCGGTGGTCACACCGTTCGTGACCTCGGGGGGATGACGTCCGTCTCGCGAACGAGCATCCTGCTCGTGGCGCGAGGGCGATCGCGCTCGCGTTGTTCTGCCTCGATCCTCCGTCCTGGCCGTCCGCACGGCGTTCGCCGGCCGCCCTCGCGTCACTTCACATGTCCATCGCGCACGCGTATCGAGTCTTCCCGGCACGCGGACATCGCACGGTCACGGCACCGGCTTGTCGAGCGGGCAGCTCTTCCGCACCTTGCGCGTGAAGACGAGGGTGACCTCTCCACCCTGGCGCACCCGGATGCCTCGGGCTCGAAGCCCTCGCGCGTGGCTGTGATGGCGTTCCGGCGCGGCTGGGCGCCCTCGTCCGCGACCGCGACGGATGCGCCGCAGGCGGCCAGCACCAGTGACGCGCGTGTCATCGCCAGGTGCTCTCGCCGCCGCACGACAGCATCTTCGTGCCCATGTAAGGGTTCTCCAGCTTCGCGGTCGGCTGGATCCACTTCTTGTAGCCCGCCGCCATCGGGCACTCGAAGACGTGCTTCCCCTCCGCCAGGGTCGGGTCGGCGGTGAGCAGCGCGACGACGTGTCGACTCACCTCTCCGAACGCGGACCGCGCTGCGTCGACATCGCCGGCGCTGCCGAGTCCTTTGGCTGCGGAGGCGATCCCACGCAGATGCTCGGCGGAGCCAGAGGGCGTAGCGGGTACCACTGCCATCGCTGTCCTCTCGATCTCACCGGCGACGTCTGCGAGGCCGGTTGTGTCGTCGGCCGCGAGTAGCGCGCGCGCACGCTCGTAGGCCGCCAGCATCTGCTCGGCGGGGCGCGCGCGGGGCTCACCCGTCGACGGCGGCACGGGCGCCTTGTCGGAGGGCGCCGCCCTCGTTGCCGACGGCTCCTTGGGCGCCCCTGAACGGTCGGGGTCATCCTTCTTGCAGGCGCCGATGGCGAGCGCGAATGCAGTGCAGACGACAACTATGAGCTTGCTTCCGATCATTGCTCCGGGTCCTTTCTGGGTGGTTCCTCGGGCACCGCGCGTGCCTCGGCGGTGGGAGCGGTCGAGGCGGCGCGCAGGCCGCGCCGCTTCCAGATGGCGTAGATCGCGGGATAGACGGTGAGCTCCAGGAGGAACGACGTGACTAGGCCGCCCACCAGCGGTGCGGCGATCCGCTTCATCACATCGGCGCCGGTGCCGGTGCTGAACAGGACCGGCACCAGGCCGATCATCGTCGTGAGCACCGTCATCAACTTGGGCCGGATCCGCTTCGCCGCGCCTTCGACGATCGCATCCTCGAGATCGGCGAAGGTCTTCAGTCGGCCCTCTTGCTCGTACCGCTTGTGCGACAGCGTCAGGTAGAGAAGCATCACCACGCCGGTCTCGGCGTCGAGGCCGGCCAGCGCGATCAGCCCGACCCACACCGCGACGCTCATGTTGTAATCGAGCAGATAGAGCAGCCAGATCGCGCCGATCAACGAGAACGGCACGGCGAGGAGCACGATCCCGGTCTCGATCAGCGACCGCGTGTTCATGTAGAGGAGCAGGAACACGATCAGGAGCGTCACCGGCACGACGATCTTCAGCTTCGCTCGCGCGCGCTCGAGGTACTTGAACTGGCCGACCCATTCGATACGCGTCCCGGCGGGCAGGTCGACCTCGCGCTCGACGACCTTGCGCGCGTCCTCGACGTAGTCGGCGATCGGCCGGTCGGTGTCGACGAACACGAAGCCGACCAGCCGGCCGTCCTCCGAGCGGATCATCGGCGGACCGGTGACGTGCTTGATGTCGGCGACCTGTGACAGCGGGACCTGCGCGCCCATCGGGGTCGCGACCAGGATGTCGCCGAGCCGCTCGGGCTCGTCGCGAAGCTCGCGCGGGTACCGGAGGTTGATCCAGTAGCGCTCGCGGCCCTCGACGGTCTGCGACACGTTCATGCCGCCGATCGCGGTCTCGACGACGTCGTTGATGTCGCCGACGGTCAGGCCGTGGCGCGCCGCCTCCTCGCGCTTCACCTCGATGTCGATGTAGAAGCCGCCAGTCGCGCGATCGGCGAACGCGCTGCGCGTGCCCGGGACCCCGGCGAGCGCCTTCTCGATCGCGATCGCGGTTTCTTCGATCTCGACGAGGGTATCGCCGAAGACCTGCACGCCGAGCGGGCTGCGGATGCCGGTCGACAGCATCTCGGTGCGCGTCTGGATCGGCATCCACCAGATGTTCGGCATGCCGGGGTACTGGAGCTTCTCGTCCATCTCGCGGATCAGCCGCTCCCACGTCATGCCGGGCCGCCACTGGTCGCGCGGCTTGAGCATCACCACGGTCTCGACCATGCCGATCGGCGCCGGGTCGGTCGCCGACTCGGCACGGCCCATCTTGCCGAACACGCTCGCCACCTCGGGAAACTCGCGCAGTTCGCGGTCCATCTGCTGGAGCACTCGCGACGCCTCGGCATCCGACATGCCCGGCGGCGCCGTCGGCATGTAGAGGATCGCGCCCTCGTTCAAGGGCGGCATGAACTCGTTGCCGAGCCGGAAGTAGGCCGGCACCGTGAGCACCATCGCCGCGACCGCGAGAATCACGACGGTCCAGCGGTGACGGACGACCAGCCGCACGATCGGGGTGTAGCCAGCGATCAACCAGCGATTGATCGGGTTCCTCTCCTCGCCGCGGATCTTGCCGCGAATCAAGACCACGGCGAGCGCCGGCGTCAGGGTCACTGCGAGGATTGCCGCGAATCCCATCGAATACGTCTTCGTGAACGCAAGCGGCTTGAAGAGGCGCCCCTCGGTGCCCTCCAGCGTGAATACCGGGATGAACGACACCGTGATCACGAGCAGCGAGAAGAAGATCGACGGACCGACTTCCTGCATCGCCCCGACGATCACGCCGGTACGATTCCCGGGCTTCCCGGCGTTCTCCCAGTCCTCCAGCTTCTTGTGGATGTTCTCGATGATGATGATCGAGGCATCGACCATGGCGCCGATCGCGACGGCGATCCCGCCGAGCGACATGATGTTGGCCGTCAAGCCCTGCCAATACATCGGGATGAATGCGAGCAGCACGCCGAGGGGAAGCGTGATGATCGGGACCAGGGCGCTCCGCACGTGGAGCAGAAACAGGAAGATGATGATTGCAACGACAACCATCTCCTCGATCAACGTGGTGCGCAGGGTGTCGATCGACTCGCGGATCAGGCCGGACCGGTCGTAGGTCGCGACGATGTGCACGCCCTCGGGAAGGGTTTTCTCGACCTCGGCGATCCGCGCCTTCACCGCATCGATCACGTTCAAGGCGTTCTCGCCATACCGCATGATCACGATCCCGCCGGCGACCTCGCCCTTGCCGTCGAGCTCGGCGATGCCGCGCCGAATGTCGGGACCGAGGCTGACCACGCCGACGTCGCGGATGAAGATCGGAACCCCGTCGGCGCCGAGCTTGACCGGAATCAGCTCGAGGTCCTTCATGCTCTTGACATACCCGCGCCCGCGCACGACGTGCTCGTGCCCGGCGACCTCGAGCACGTTGCCACCGACGTCCTCGTTGGACCGCCGGATCGCGGCCATCACGTCGTGGAGCATCACGTCGAACGCGCGCAGCTTCACCGGGTCCACCGTGACCTGGTACTGCCGCTCGAACCCGCCGACCGAGGCGACCTCGGCGACTCCTGGCACGCCCTCCAGCGCGTAGCGGATGTTCCAGTCCTGGATCGACCGCAGCTGCGACAGGTCATGCTGACCGCTGTCGTCGACGATCGCGTACTCGAAGACCCAGCCGACGCCGGTCGCATCGGGCCCGAGGGTAGGCGTCACGTCCTCGGGCAATCGGGCCTGCGCCTCGTTGAGGTACTCGAGGACGCGACTCCGCGCCCAGTACATGTCGGTCCCGTCCTCGAAGATCACGTAGACGAACGACATCCCAAACATCGACTGGCCGCGCACGTACTTGACCCCGGGCGCGGCGAGTAGCGACGTCGAGATCGGATAGGTGATCTGGTCCTCGACGAGATCCGGGCTCCGCCCCATCCACTCCGTGAAGACGATCACCTGCGCGTCGGAGAGATCGGGAATCGCGTCGAGCGGTGCGCGGATCAGCGACAACCAGCCCCACACCGCGAGCCCCGCGACAAGGAGGATCGTCAGCAGCGGATTGCGGGCGCTCACGCCGATCACCGCGCCGACCACGCCGGACTTCTGCGGATCGGCGGGCGTCACGGAGTTCCTCCCGCGCGCTCCTCGGACCAGATCTTCGCGGCCGACCGGATCCGGCTCTCGGCCGCGACCAGGAAGTTGCCGGAGGTGACGACGACCTGCCCCTCCGTGAGGCCCTCGATCACCTCGACGGTCTCATCACTGCGCGCACCGAGCTTTACCTCCTGGGGGCGCAACCGGCCCTCACCGATGTCGACGAACACCAGCCGCCGTGGACCCGTGTAGACGACGGCGTCGATCGGCGCCTGGAGACGCCGTCCCAGGTCCAACTCGAACGACACAGTCGCGTACATGTCCGGCTTGAGCTCGAGCCCTTCGTTCTTCAGCTCGACGCGGACCTTGCCGGTGCGCGACCCCTTGTCGAGGTACGGGTAGACGTACGCGACAGTGCCGTCGAAGGTCTTGTCCGGGAGGTAGCTGAGGGTGACCTTGGCTCGCTGACCCTTCTTGACCTGCGGGAGGTCGGCCTCGTAGAGGTCCGCCTCGACCCAGACGCGATCGAGCGCCGCGATCCGGAACAGGCGCATGCCCGCCTCGACGGCGCCCCCCTCGACGACGTCCTTCTCGATGACGTAGCCGCTCGCCGGCGAATAGAACGGCACGTCCTCGATCGGCTCGCCGCGCTTCGCGATCGCAGCGATCTGCCCCTTCGACACCCCCCACAGCTGGAGCTTCCGCTCGGCCGCGCGCAGCAGCGCATCGCCGCGCGTGCTCTGGCGGGCCAGGAGGTACTCCTGCTGGGCCGCGAACAGCTCTGGACTGTACAGCGTGAACAGGAGCTGACCCTTCTTGACCGCCTGACCGGTCTCGTCGACGTGGAGCTTGGTGATCCAGCCGCCGAGCTTCAGTGTCACATCCTTGAGCCGGCTCTCGTCGTAGGCGACGCGACCCACTGCACGGATCGACCGCGTCATCGGCGCGACGACGACCTTGCCGGTCCGGATCCCGACCTGCCCGCGGCGGGCCTCGTCGATCCGGATCACGCCACTCTCCTCCTCGTCGAACGTCACCGACGAGAGATCCATGGAGCAGATCGGGCACGTCCCCGCTTCGTCCTGACGAACCGACGGATGCATCGAGCACGTGTAGTGCGAGACGTCCTCGCCGGCGTGGCCGTGACCCTCGTGCGACACGCCGCCACCGTCGTCGGGCGCGGCCACGCCCCAGGTCGACGACCCGCCGCAGGTCGACATCTTCTGGCCCATGTACGGGTTCTCGAGAGTCGGGCTCTTCTGCAGCCACTTCTTGAAACCCTTGGCCATCGGGCAGCGGAACACGTGCCAGCCCTCCTGGAGCCGAGGGTCAGCCGCGGCGAGCGCGATCAGGAACCGATTCAGCTCGCCGTACGCCAGTCGGGCCGCCTCAATGTCGGTGGCTGCGGCGAGCGACTCGGCGGCCACGGTACCCTGGCCCAGGCAGTCGGCGACCTCGGAACCCGCGCCCGGCAACGCCACCTCGGCGGCGTGGATCGCCTGCGCCGCCTCCCGCGCCGGCACGGCGACGCCGTCGAGCCGATCGAAGGCGAGCTCGGTGCGCACGCGCTCGGTCGCCTCGAATGCATGACGCAGCGCCTCGAGCGCGGGCGCCGGCAGCTCGGTCGGCGGGACGGCCGGCTCCTCGATCTCGGCGGACTGGCCGCCGGTGCCGGTTCCGCCCAGCGCGCGCAGCCCCGACGTGCCGACCGTGATCTGGAAGCGCGCCGATCCGCTGGCGGCGCCCGCGACACGGACCTCGAGCGTCCAGCTGCCGCCCATCGGCAGATCGAAGCGCGCCTCGTACCTGCCGCCGCCCTTGGCGCGCACGCTCGCGCTACCTCGCATCTCCGCCATCGAGCCCATCGCCGGCATCACGTAGGTCACGGTGACGTCGGCACGCTCCACGGCAGCGCCGTTTCGGTCGGTGATCGCGAGGAGCAACGCGTTGCCCTTCTCGCGCGGCGGATCCGGACGGAGCGCCGCCTCGATGACCAGCACCCCGGCCTCGGCACGCGCCGGCTTCGACGTGCCACCGCCGCCCACCTCTCCGCCGGTGAACCACGCGATGAGCTGGCGGTGGTACACGAGCCCGGCGATCAACGCGACGACCAGCACCGCGATCGGAACCGCATGCCGTCTCATCGGACACCTCCTTCCGGCCGGCCCGGCACGAGCCCGACCGTCCTCGCCAGCGCAGCCTGCCTGCGCGACAGCTCCGCGCGCGCCATCTCGAGCTCGAGCTCGGCGCTGCGCAGGTTTTCCTCGGCGTCGACCACGGCGCTGAAGTCGTTCTGCGCCGACGTGAAGCCCGCCCGCGCCGCGTCGAGCTGATCGCGTGCGGCCGGCACGAGCGTCTTCTCGTTCAGCTCGACCAGCGCCTTCGCCTCGACGACTCGACGATGCGCCCGGTCGACCTCGACGCGAATCGTGTCGACGACGCTCTCGTCCTCGAAGGTCATCTGCGCGGCCTCCGCCTCGGCCTGCTCGACCGCAGCGCGTCGCTTGCCGCGCTGGAGCGGGATCTCGACCATCACGCCCACCATCCAGCGATGCTCCGGCATGTCCCACATCGAGTCGTATCCCGCCATCAGCTCGAAGTCGGGGTAGTACTCGCGCCGTGCCATCGCGATCTCGGCGCGCGCGGCACGGATCCGCGCCCGGCTCGACCCGCGCTGCGGGCGCAGCTCCACAGCGAGCGCCTGGAGATCCTCGCTGCTTCCATCGGGAGCCTCGGCGAGCTCGAGCGTCGTCGGCGCCGGCGGCAGCGCGGCGCCTGGGTCGCGGTGCAGCAGGCCGTTGATGCGGGCGACGACCAGATCGCGCTCCGCCTCGAGCCCGAGCCGTTCGCGCTCGAGCTCGGCGAGCTCGACCTCCGCCGCGATCGCGTCCTGCTGCGCCGCACGCCCCGCGATGTACTGCGCCTCGGCGCTCTGCTTCATCTCACCCATCAACACGCGATGCGCCTCGTTGATCGCAAGGCCACGCGCCACCGCGTAGTAGTCGTCGAACATCTCGGAGGCCATCTGCGCGAGCTCGAGCTGGACCATCTCGATCTCGGCGGCCTCCGTCTCGGCCATCGCGAGCGCGGCCTCTCCGGCGAGACGCCGCTTGCCCGGCCAGGGCAGCCGCTGGCGGATCTCCGCCCGCTGCCCGAAGGGCGCGTCACCCACCACGCTCAGCGGGGCGACCTCGTAGCTGACCATCGGATCGTCGAGGGCGGTGGCCTGGTCGATCTCGGCGAGCGCCGCACGCAGCCCCTCCCGCGCGGCGGCGACGTCCGGGTTGCGGGCGAGCACCGCCTCGATCAGCGCGGCGCGGTCGAGCTCCTTGGCCTCGGCGAACAGCGCGCCGGCGTCGCGTTTCGCGACGGAAGCTCGACTCTCCCGGCGGTATTCCGCCCACAGGGCATCGTGCCGACGCCGGTCGACGCCAGCGCTGCACCCGAACCACAAGATGGATCCTGCGAGCCCGATCAGGGCTCCACGAACTACATGGCTCTGCATTGCATCCTCTCGGCGCCACACCCAAGCGTGGCGCGCAGTGGGTGCCGCGGACAGACCGCGGCGCACTCACGCTCGTCGGCTACACGAGAGGACGATCAGAGCAACAGAGAGCAGTGTGCGAGGAACAGCGGCGGTGCTCGACTCGACGGATGCGCGACACCGGGCTCGGCGCGAACGGCGACCGAAGGCGGCGCTGTGATCACGTCGATGGTCACGCGCGGCACGATCAGACCGGCCAGCGTGCTCGCCGTGTCGCCAGTCAGCCTCGGCTGCGAGGCAGGGACGCGAGCCGACTCGATGTCGCAGCAGCACGCTGCGCGCGCGTCCGGCGCGTCCGCCGGCGACGTCTCCTCGTCGCTCGCCTCGGGGCAGCAGCACGCCGAGCGCACCTCTCCGTCGGCCTGGCAGCGGTACCAGTCCGCGGCGATGGCCATCGTCGGCGAGAGCACGACGAGGACGACGAGGGCGATGGAGACGCGACGCACTTCGATGGTCATCCTACGGCGGAAGGTCCGGGCCGGCAACGGGCCCTCCCGGAGACCAGAGTCGCCCCCGAAATCATTCCTATATAGGTGACTATGGCGGTCACACTGTGGCGGCCGAACAAGACCGCGCAACGGCTGGTCGCCAAAATCCGAGGACGTCGTCCTACCGCGGCCCCGCGGCCGAGCCGAGGTCGAGCGTCTTGCTCGGCCTCACGCCGTCGTCGTTCGCGGGCTCCGCCTTCCGCTCACTCGTCGCGGCCGTGCCCACCTTCTTGACCCTCAGAGATGCGCGCCGCCGCTTTTCAGCGTTAGCGGTATCAGTGCGACCTACTCCTGGCACGCCCGCGTCGACCAGCGCGACCAGCTCCAGGCGCGCGACGGAGCCCTCCGCTACCACGACGCGCGTCTCTGCCGACGCATAGCCGGCCAGCTCGGCGCGGATGACTACCGTTGATCCCTCGGGCAGCGCCGCGATCGCGGGTGCCGGGCCGAGCGTCTCGCCGTCCAGGCTGACGATCGCACCCGCGGGCTCCGTCTCGACGCGAACGCGCCGGAGGGTCAGAGCCGGCGGCGGCGAGCTCAGTGCCTTCGGCTGGTCGTTGGCTCGCAGCTCTGTCGACGACGCGGCGGGCGGTGCGCCCCCGCGACGTTCGTCGTCCCTGCCGCGGCCGAGTGCCAAGCCGATCGCGGCGGCGACGACCGCGAGGCCGACCGCCGCGAATGCTGCGAAGCGGCGGAGAGGAGATGATCGCGCCGGCTGCCCGCCGCGCGACTCGATCGCGCCAGCCGCCGTGCCATGCGTAGTCGTCCCATGCGAGCTCGTGAGCGGCGGCGCTGGCGGTGGCGCCCCGACGGTCAGGACCGCGGTCGGCGGACGATCGCTCGCGTTCTTCCGCGTGGCGTCGACCGGCGAGGCGCGCTGATAGAGGTCGCCCGCCACGGCGCGCACGATGCGCTCGCCGTCCGGCAGTTCGTCGGCGAGCGCGAACACCAACTCGCGCACGCGCTGGATCCGCGCGTCGACATGCACGGCGATGCCTCGCTCGAGGACCGGGAACCAGCCGTGCGGCACGTCGTGCGCGGCCTCCAGTTCGAGCACCTGCCGCGCCAGGAACGGGTTGTCGCGCTGGTTGTTCAGCGCCGCCAGCAGCGGGTTCGAGGCGTTCGAGCCGTCGACCGCGTACGGCAGACGGCCGGCGATCATGCGCACCGCGATCATCGAGAGCGCGTAGATGTCGGCGCGGCCGTCGACCCCGGCGAAGTCGACGACCTGCTCGGGCGCGACGTAATAAGGAGAGCCGGCGACGAATCCGGCGTGCGTGAGCCGCGCGCCGGTGCTGCTCGGCGCCTTGGCGAGCCCGAAGTCGACGATCTTGACGAGCCGAGCCTCGCCTTCGACGAGGAACACGTTGGATGGCTTGAGGTCGCGATGCACGATGCCGGCGGCGTGGAGCACCTCCAGGCCGTCGGCGATCTGCGCGAGGATTCGCAGCGCGTCCTCGGCGCCGAGCTTCTGGTAGCTCGCGAGGTAGCCTTCCAGGTCGCCGCCGTCGAGGAACTCCATCAGGATGTAGGGCCGCCCGTCGGCGAGCTGCGCGACGTCGTAGATCTCGACGAGGTGGCGATGCTTGACCTGCATGCCCGCCACGGCCTCGCGCAAGAACCGCTCGACCATGTCCGTGCGCGGCAGCAGCTCGGGCCGGATGATCTTGACGACGGCCCGGCGCTTCGGCTCCAGGTTGTGTCGGGCCTCCCAGACCGTCCCCATGCCGCCGGCATCGCTGAGCAGGCGATGGACGACGTAGCCACCGATGCGGGTGCCGAGGAGCTCCATCGCGCTGTCAGTTCGCGAGGGGGTTGAGTCCCACGATGAAGCCGTCGACGCCACCGATGGCGCTGTACCCGATGCCGCCGAACTCGGCGAAGCCCTCGAAGTGACCGGCACAGTAGAGCCGACCATCTGGCGCCACGGCGACGTCCATGCCGTTCTCCTGCCCGGTGCCGCCGAGGCGAGCCGAACCGAGATGATTGCCGGTCTCGCCGTCGAAGGTGCCCAGGAACACCTCCATGCCGCTCCCCGCCGACGTGAGGTCGTCGCCACCGAGGTTGACGGTCCCGGCGAAGCTACCGATCACGCTGACGTCGTCGCTGGAGTCGACGGTGAGCGCACCCGCGATGTCGGTCGTCGTGCTGCTGAACGACTTGGACCAGTCGTGCGCGCCCGCGAGCGAGTAGCGCGCGAGGAAGACGTCGCGGCCGGTCTGCGAGGTCAACGTTGTCGGCCCGCCGAAGTCGACGGTGCCCTGGAACGATCCTGTCAACAGGATCCGCCGGGCGCTGTCGATGCCGACATCCGAGCCGGCGTCGGTCGCCGTAGAGCCGAATCGAAACGAGAACAGATGCGCGCCGGCCGCCGCGCCGAGCTTCGCGAGAAAGATGTCAGTGCCGCCCGCGCTCATGAGATCCGAGCCGCCGTAGTTCGTGGTGCCCAGGAACTCGCCGGTGAGCACGACATCACCGGCGCTGTCGACCCCCATGGAGGCCAGCGAATCACTCGCCGCGCCGCCGAGCCGCTTCGACCAGACGTGCGCGCCGCCGGCGTTCCCGAGCTTGGCGACGTAGAGATCGCCGACGCCAGCCCCAGCGTTGGTGAGGGACGCGCCACCGAAGGAGAGCGACGCCGACGAGAAGGACCCGGCCACGACGATCTCGTTCGGGCCGCTGACGGCGATCGCCGAGCCGCTGCCGTCGTTCCCCAGGCCACCGTATCTCGCAGACCAGATGTGCGCGCCGGTCGTGCCGTTGAGCTTGACCACGAAGATGTCGCTGTCCCCCGCGCTCATCCGCCCTCCGCCACCGAAGTCCACGGTCCCCTGGAACCTACCGACGACGAACACGTCGCCATTCCCGTCGATGGCGATGCCCTCCGCCGAGTCGATCTCGGTCGAACCGAACCGGACAGCCCAGACAGCGCTTCCGGTCGCCGCGTCGAGCTTGGCGACGAATGCGTCGTTGCTTCCATCGCTCGTCAGGTTTTGTCCACCGATCGCGACAGTGCCCTGGAACCACCCGCCCGCGAAGACGTGCCCATCCGCGAACACGACGTCCCGCGCGAAGTCGCCCCCCGAACTGCCCACTTGATTGAACCATAGCGAGTCGCCCGGCACCCCGAACAGCGCACCGACCATGGTGTTCTGGGTGAGGTCCACGCTGCACCCAGTGTTCCCGGAGCACGCATCCGACCAGCCCAGGAACACGCTCCCCAAGGGAGTCGCGGTCAACTGGATCGCGGTGCCATCGTCGAACTCCGCGGAGCAGGCCGTCGACGGGCAATCGATGCCCGGCGGCGTCGACGTCACCGATCCGTTCCCGTTGCCACCGACGGCGACCGTCAAGGTGTGCCGGCCATCGCCGCCACCGTCGGGATCTGTCCCGCTGTCTGGGTCGATGCCGGCGTCCGGCTCGACATAGGGAGGACGATCGACGCCACAGCCACTCAGCGACGCGAGCACCCAGACGATTGCGACAGAAGCACAGTGGCGCATGATCAAAACCTCCCGATCACCTGCACACCCGCCATGGCCGGCGAGACAAGAGGACCGGCGGTGACGGTCGACGTCGACCGCTCGGGACCCGTGAGGAACCAGAGCGCCGCCGCTCCGGCGATGGCCACTCCACCGACCACATACGCGATGTTCGCGTTGCGGGCGGCGTCATCGGCGTCCTGGAGCAGCTCGTTGGCGCGTTCGGCGTCGGCACAGGCGGTCATGGGGCAGAGGCTCGCGGCGTCGTCCTCGTCGCCGCTCGACCGTATCCCGAACACCACCCCCGCGCCCAGCGCGACGAGGCCCCCGCCACCCAGGAAAAGGGAGACCTTTCGACCAGTTGTGAGGCGGCTCACGGGTTCCGGATCCCGAGGCGGAGCTTGCGGCAGCGGCTCGCTCGCGTCGCCCGGCGCCGTGGGCTCAGCCTCGGTTGGCGGCTTGTTCGCCGCGTCCTCCATCGCGCGGATGATCTCCTCGACCTGCGTTCGGATCTCAGCCGCGTCCGGTCCGTCGCCAATCTTGGAGAGGAACGTCCGGTACGCACGCGCGGCGTCCGCGTAGCGCCCGGCCTTTCGGTGGGCGAGCCCGATGTTGAGCCAGAAGATCGGCGCTGGCTCGACCAGCGCGCCGGCCTCGTACTCGCCGATCGCCTCGTCGAAGTGCTCGAGATCCAGGTGGCGATTGCCGAGCCGCAGGTGATCGAGCGCCTTGCGATCGGCGGGATTGTCGAGTGGGCCCGCCTGTGCGATCGCCGCGAACCACGCGACCAACAGCACGACGGCGATCGTGATGATGTGTCCTCGCTTCACGTCGCTCACGTCGCCTCCGATGGATCCGCCGATGCTGGCCAATGACGCTCGAAGTATCGGACGATGATCGGGTCGTCGACGCCGTTCGGGAGCCAACCGGGCGGGACGTCGTTGCCGTTCAGCAACGCCTCGGTGATCCGTCCCAGCACGGCATCATGACGCTCATCCCGAAGACAGCCCTGCCATGCGATGAGCGCGCGCCTGACAGCCTTCTGAGGCTCCCACCCTTGCTCAGCGGGCCATCCCGCCGCGACCTCATGAAGGTGGCGGACGAGCAAGTCGCGCGCGCAGTACTCGACTGCTTCGCGCTCCTTCGCCTCTTCGACGAGCGCCCACTGAATCTGAATGGGAGCGACGTCGCCTCCCCCGAGGTCGCTCGAAAGCTGCACGAGCGTCCGCGTTGGCGTCGACGCGGCGAACTCGGTCGCCGACGAGAACCCGCGCGAGCGGACGAGATCGAGCAGGCGCTCCTTCCATTCGCCTCGCCAGGCATGGCCGCGCCCGGGAGGGTATTTGCCGTGGTCGGTCATGGCGCTTTGTAGTGTACGTACGGGAGGTGATCGATGCCGAAGCGTACCCGCAGGTCTTCCATGATCTCCAGGATGTCAGCGCGAGAGAGCTTCGCGCTCGGTCCTTGCGCTGCCTGTAGCAGGGCCTCCTCGTCGCGCAACCGCCGCATCAACTCGGTGTTCCATTCGTGGTCCTTCCAATGGCGACGCGCCATGGACTGGTTACCGCCGTGGACCATCTCATGGTCGAGCTTGTCCAGGTCGACCGTGAAGTTGTCGATGTCCTGGCCCGGGAATCCGCGCTCCTGGAAGAACTTGAGCTCCTCCTGCGGCAGGGTGTGGTGTCGATCGGGTCGCTGGATGCCGAGGCGCGAGGAGTCGAGCACGCCCATGCCCTGGTCGGCGGCCATCTCCGGCGACATCTCCGACTCGGGCACAGGTCGCGTCCGGCGCCCGGTGACGGGGTCGGCGAGCCCGATGTCATCGACGACATCGTCGGCGGAGTGAGACGTGCCGTATGGATCCGCGCCCCAGTCCGCGGCGTCGTCGGCGTAGCTCGCCTCGGGGCCGTAGTCATCGAACAGGCTCCCGTCGGCGGGCTCGACGCTCTCGACCTCGAACGGGTCGCCCGCTTCGTCGACGGAGCGCGCCGCGGCGGGTGCGGCGGGTGCGGCGAGATCGACAGTGGGACGGAAGGTCACCCAGACCTCGGCGTCCGGTGCCATGCTGGCGACGTCGACCGTGTTGTCGGCGGCGCCCGCTGCCATACCGCCACCGACGAGCGCGGGCGCCATGCCGCCACCGAGCCCGCCTCCGCCGAGCGTGTCGAGGTACTCGCGCACCTTCATGCGCACTCGCACCGAGGCTCCGTAGCCGGCCTGCCGGCTCGCCTCCATCACCTTGAGCAGATGCGGATGACGCTCGGCGTATACGGCCGCCATGTTCTGCGCCGACTTCGGCATGAAGCGCGCCGCGCCGAGCGACAGCCCGGCGAACGCCGTGCCGGCGACGCCGCCCTCCGCGAACGCCTTGCCGTAGTCGCCGAAGTCGCTGAAGCCCTCCTTGCCCATCACGAGCTGGTCGTACACGTCCGCTGCGAACAGGCCGCCCACGTTGCCGACCGCGCCGCCCGCGGCGCCGCCGATCACCGCGGCACCACCCTGGCCGGCGCCCATACCGAGGGCCGCGCCCTCCGCCCAACCACCGGCGAGGCCACCCGTCCACGCCGCGGCGGCGCCGACCACGAGCGTACGCGCTGAGGCAGTTCCGACGCTGCTCCAGTACGCATCGTCAGAGATCATGCCGGCGTCGCGAGCTTCGTGTGCGTCATCGATCGCCGACTTGCCGCCGAACGAGAACGTGTCGAGCCCCTTGTTCAGCAGGAACCAACCGAACGCGTTGACCTCGTTGATCGTGCCGCCCTCCTCGAGGTTCTGGTCGACCTGATCCATCATGAACTCGCGGCTCGACGGCACGCCGCCCTTGCCCTCCCAGTACGGCGCGAGCATCCGCTCGGCCTGCGGATCGTTGATGGAGTCGGCGATCATCTGGATGTGCCCCCACGGCACGTTGCTCGCCCAGCGATCGAGGAGGTTCATGCGCACGAGCTGCATCACCAGCTCGCCGCGAGCGCGTGGCTCGGCGCTCGCGAGCATGTTGGTGATGTGCGAACCGTCGGAGTCCGTGACCGCCCAGTCCGTCATGCCGTAGGTCAGGGACGAGTGCGCCGAGTCGGCGTCCCAGAAGCCGACATCCGCGGTCGCGCCGGTCTCCTTCGCCTGGGCGCTCACCTTGCGCTCCAGCTCGTCGGGCGTCTTGCCGTTGATGCTCTTGACCCGCTGGATCTCAGACCAGAGTCCCTTCTTCTTGAGCACCGCCGCGAGGAAGAAGAAGTTGACGGGCCGACTGCGCTTGCGCTCCAGGCGATCGACCGCCTCGCGAGTCTGGTCGGGGCTCGCCGGGACGCTGCGGCCGTCCTCGTCGGTCGGCATCACCAGGTGCTGCTCGATGTAGTTTGCCTCGTCGAGCAACTCGACGACGTTGTTGGCCTCGAACGCGACGAAGCCGACCAGATCGCGCAGCTTCGGCGGCGCCTCGGTCGCGCCGGCCACCGCCTCGCCGTCGAACATCTGCGGACTGAGCCTGACCGCCATCATGGGGAGCGAGCCCGCGAGCGCGGCGTCGAGCTGTCCCTTGAGCTGGGTGAGCAATGCCATGTCCGCGGGGTCGGTGTAGATGTCGGTCTCGGCCGTGGAGACCTGCAGAGCCTTGGGGTCGACCTCGGGCACCAGCTCTGACAGCCTCGCCTCGGCCTCGCGGATCTTTGTCAGGCCGCCGATGACATGCCCCGCGATCTCGAGCGCGGCTCGCGGCTCCATCGCGGACACCGCGGCGGTCCACGCCGGGACCATCGTCGACTGGATCGCTTCGAGGTGCTGGAGCGCGAACTGCGCGAGCTTCGTCGCGCGATCGATCGCCCGAGGCGGCGCGGCTTGAGCGCCTTGCTCCGCGGCGACGGGGCCGGATCGTTGTAGATGAAGCCCGGCTCCTGGCCGCGCGGTGGCGCTCAGCGCCCCGCGTTCGCCAGCCGCGACGCGCTGGGCGTTCGCGCTTGCCTCGATCTCGGCGGGCTCGTGCTCGGTGGCGACCACGCCGCTCGCGGCGAGCGCCGTCTCGCCGGCCTGCTCCTGCTGCACGACGTGCGTCAGCTCGTGGGCCACCGTCGGCGCGTCCGGGCTCGCGTCAGCGAAGGCGACGACGTTGCCCGCGGCTGCGGCGTCGGCGCCGAGGGGCGCCAGCGCGCTCGCCCGCTCGGTGTACGCCTCGACGTGCCCGAGGTCGCGTCCGAACGCTTCCTCCATGCGCGCTCGGTGCGGCAGCTCGACGGGCTCGGCGCCCGGCTCCACCGGTGGAGCGGCGTCGCTGTGCACGGCTGCTCGTTCGACGACCACCTCCGACGGCGCAGCCGCCTCGCCGGCCGGAAGCTCGACGAGCGCCGGGGCTTGATGCTCCGACGGCGCGACCGCGGTCGCCCGCGCGCCATAGCCGGGCGGCGGCGCGATGAGCGCCGCAGCCTGCTGCTGTGCCGCCTCCGTCGCACGCGCCCGCGCGCGAACCTTCGAGTCGTTGAGGATGCCCTTGAGCCGCTGCTTGCGGTCCGGGGTGAAGCGTCCGAACCGACGAGCGATCGGATGCGACGGGAAGCTGGCCAGCAGCTCACCGAACGCCTGGATGTCCGACCACAGCATCGCGCCGCGAAAGACGGCCGCCACGGCACGCTCGGCCTCCGCGTACACGCGCATCGCGTCGGAGACCGGCGCATCGGGCGGCAGTGCCGCGAGCAGATCGTTCGCGCACGAGAGCGCAGGCGCGAGCTTCGCGGGCTTCGCGGGCGCGGCGGCGAGGCGCGCCTGCATGTCCGCGAGCAAGTCGCTGGCTCCCGAGAGCTTGGCGGCCACGTCGGGCGCCGCCGCGTGGTCCTTGGCCGCGAGCGCGCCGTCGACCGCGTGCTGGATCGACTTGACGCCGCTGTCGGCCTGCTTCCGGCCACGTTCCCACGCGACTGGATCGGAATCCACCTGCGCCGCGACCATCGCCGCGATACCGGTCGTGACTTGCTGCTGGTGGTTGTCGAGGTTTCCGGCGATCGCGCTCGCTCGCTCGGCTCGCTCGGCGGGCGTTGGCTCATGCTCCTGGCGCTGCCGCACGTCGACGGTGCCGCCGACGCCGTGGCGAAACGCTCGGTCCATCACCATCGCCCGCCTCCGGCGCGCTCGATCAAGGTGCCGGCTTCCTGCTCCAGGTCGGATAGCAACGCGACCAGCGCGCGAACACTGCGCCGCGCATGGACAAGAGCGCGCGTAACGTCGGCCATCGCCACGTCGACCAGTCGACGTTCCGCGCGACATTCGTCGCGGTCCAGTTCCTCGCGCAGGCGACCGATCGCGGGACGCACTGCGCGAAGGCGTACGTTCAGACGGACGAGTTGTTCGGCGACGCGCTGATCCGAATCGAGCGCGACGCTGGCGCGCGGCGGGGGTGGCAGCGGAGGCGGCTCGTCCGATCCGTCGATGCCGCGCTCTGGCGGCTCGACGGCGACGTGCTGCGGACACGTGGGCGCGTCCTCGTCGAACCCGCCCGCGTCGATCCCATGCAGTTCGCCGCCAAGTCTGAGACCGAGCGGCGTGGCTGGCGACGCCGCGCGCACGCGCGCCGCAGCAGCGACGCGCAAGGTGGCGAGGGCTCGCTCGCGATCGCTCACCACCAGACTACTCCGGCGCGACGTAGCCACCAGCGTGTCACTCGATCTGCCAGTGCCGCGAGAGCGCGAGGAAGCGCGAGCGCCAGAGTGCGGAGCGAACACGAAGCAGCGCGCGTCGTCGGCGTGCTGGACGTGCTGGACCTCGGGCCGTGATCGGGTTGCGCGGTCATGTTTGATCGGTCGCTCAGGGACACCGGTCAGCGTTCGCGGCGGTTGCCGGTCGGGTGTCGACGTCGGCCATCTTAGGGACGGCTCGGCTCCCTTCTTCCTCGAAAGGCGTTCAACGAAACAGGTTTTCGGGCGGGGGCATTGAACGACGGCGTCGCAACCCGGTGGGATCGCTCACGCCGATCGGCGAGTCACCGCTGCGGGGTGAGACAGAGCGTCGCGTCGGGGGTTCCCGACACGGGGCCGGTGGCGGTACCACAGACAGCGATGAGCCAGGGCACGGCGAGCCTACCGCCGCAGGAGCGGCAGAGCTGGATCCTCAACGACGCGGTGGTCGGGATCCGCATCGCCGGCACTTCGTTCGACTACGTGCTCGCCGGGCGCGAGCTGTACTGGATCGGGCGCACGCAGATCCACGAGCAAGGCGCTGGTTCGATCGTGATCGACAACCCGCACGTCTCCGATCGGCACGCGACGATCGAGCTGCGCAACGGTCGATGGATCGTCTTCGACCGCGACTCGCGCAACGGCATCTTCGTCGGCGACGAGCGACGCACGATGTTCGAGCTGGTGCCCGGCCTGTCGTTCCGGATCGCCTCGATCCCGCTGGTGGCATACAGCGAGGGCGGCCGGCGCGCTCGCGCGCAGATGCAGCGCTACTTCGGCCTCGGCGACGGTTTCCAGGTGACCGTGGAGGGCGTGCTCCGTGCCGCCGGCGAGCGCCGCCACATCGCGCTCATCGAACCGCCCGGCGGCGGCGCGCTCGCCGTCGCGCGCGCGATCCACGACGCCTCCTCGCGGGCCACCTGGCCGCTCGAGGTCGTCAGCACACTCGGCACCGAACGCGAGCAGCGCAAGCTGCTCGACCGGGCCGCGTACGGGACGATCGTGATCCCCACCGAGGCGTGTAGCGGGGTGGGCTAACTGATCCGTGTGGAGGCAGCGAAACTGATCGCGCCGGGGGCGGCCAAGCTGATCGCAGCGAGGGCGGCCAAGCTGATCGCGGCCAAGGGCCTGCGGGTGGTGTCGAGCGTGAGCGTGGGGGCGGCCAAGCTGATCGCGCCGGGGGCGGCCAAGGTGATCGGGGGCAACAGGCCACGGGTGTGCGTGCGCGTGGACGGGAGCGGCCAAGCTGATCGCTGCTGGGGGCGGCCAAACTGATCGCGTAGGGGGCGGCCAAACTGACCGCCCTCGGCGCCGGTCGCCGGGGTCAGGGCAACCCGCGACGGTCCTCGGTCCACGAGGAGGACGTCGCGATGTGCATGCGGAGGGTCGACATGGATCGGCTGCAGGAGCTGGTGCGGCTGCACCGGATGGGCACAGGTGCGCGCGAGGTGGCGCGCCTGGTGTCGATGAGCCCGAACACCGAGCGCGCGTACCGCGAGGCGCTCGCGCGGGAGAACTTGCTCGCGGGGCCAGTCGAGGAGCTGCCGGCGCTCGAAGAGCTCAAGGCAGCGGTGCTGCGCGCGATGCCGACGACGACGGCGCCGCAGAACGCGTCGTCGATCGAACAGTGGGAGCCGCGCATCGTCGAGCTGGCGAAGGCCGGCGCCGGGCCGACGGCGATCTTCGACCGCCTCCGGCTCGAGGAGTCGTCGTTCGACGGCTCGTTCTGGGCGGTGCGCGCCGTCTACCGGCGCTGGCGCAAGCAGCGCGGCGTGCGTGCCGAGGACGTCGCGATCGCGGTCGAGACGGCGGCCGGCGACGTCGCGCAAGTCGACTTCGGCTACGTCGGCTGGCTGTACGACGCGTCGACGGGACGGCGCCGCAAGGCGTGGGTGTTCGTCCTCGTGCTCGGGTACTCGCGGCGAATGTTCGCGCGCATCGTCTTCGACCAGAAGATCGAGACGTGGCTGCGCCTGCACGTCGAGGCGTTCGCCGAGCTCGGCGGCGTGCCGGCGACGATCGTGCCCGACAACCTGAAGGCCGCGGTGATCCGCGCGGCGTTCGGCGTCGACGACGCGGCGTCGCTCAACCGCAGCTACCGCGAGCTCGCGCGGTTCTACGGCTGCAAGGTGGACCCCGCGCCGATCTACGCACCGGAGAAGAAGGGCAAGGTCGAGTCGGGCGTCAAGTACGTCAAGCGCAACTTCTTCGTCGGGCGCGACAACGCCGACGCCGACGAGACGCGCACGGCGCTCGCACGTTGGGTCGACGAGATCGCGAACCAGCGCGTGCACGGCACGACGCACCGCCGACCGGCCGACCTGTTCGTCGTCGAGCGCGCGGCGCTGCGACCGCTGCCGCCGCGGCGGTACGAGCTCGTGCTCTGGCACCAGGCGCAAGTCCATCGCGACAGCCACGTGGCGTTCGATCGCCGGCTCTACTCGGTGCCGTGGCGGCTCGTCGGGCAGCGCGTGTGGCTGCGCGCGACGCCGAACGACGTCACCGTCTACGCCAACGACGAACGAGTCGCGACGCACGATCGTCGAGGCGACTCGCCGCGCGCGACGCTCGACGAGCACCTGCCGCCCGAGCGCGCGCCGTGGCGGCATCGCTGCCGCGAGTTCTGGGAGGACCGCGCCGACCGCATCGCGCCCGAGGTCGGCGCGTACGTCCGCAGCGTCTTCGACTCCGACGAGGTGCTGTCGATGCTGCGCACCGTCCAGGCGGTGGTGACGCACCTCGAGAAGTTCCCGCGCGAGCGCGCCGTCGCCGCGTGCCTCCGCGCGCAGCACTACGGCAGCACGAGCTACGGCGCGATCAAGAACATCCTGCGCCAGGGCCTCGACCTTCAGCCGCTGCCGTCGACGCCAGCGAGCGAGCCGCTCGCCAACCCACGCTTCGCTCGTCCGATCGGCGAGC
Source organism: Myxococcales bacterium (assembly GCA_011526095.1). GTDB lineage: Bacteria > Myxococcota_A > Polyangia > Haliangiales > Haliangiaceae > WYBA01. The sequence continues at coordinate 37,885 of WYBA01000155.1, forward strand.
TGATCCACAAGCACCAGGAGAACCACGATGAGCTCAACTGACGACCTGATCCCGCTGTTGAAGAAGCTGCGCCTGTCCGGCGTGCTGCAGAGCCTCGAGCTGCGCACCCGCCAGGCCGTCGACGACGACCTCGCGCATGTCGAGTTCCTCTACCGCCTGCTCTCCGACGAGGTCGAGCGCCGCGACGCCAAGCAGCTCGAGATGCGGCTGCGCCGCGCGAGCTTCGAGGGCGTGCGCTCGATCGAGGACTTCGACTTCCTGTTCAACCCGAAGGTGCCGAAGACCAAGATCATCGACCTCGCAACCTGTGCGTTCGTCGAGCGGCGCGAGAACGTTCTGCTCGTCGGGCGCACCGGCGTCGGCAAGTCGCACATCGCGCAGGCGCTCGGCCACCGCGCGTGCCGCGCCGGCTTCCACGTCCTCTACGTCAGCGCGCACGACATGCTCACCCAGCTCCGTGCCGCGCGCGCCGACGCGACGCTCGATCGGAAGATGCTGCGCTTCACGACGCCCGACCTCTTGATCGTCGACGACCTCGGCCTGCGCCCGCTAACGCACGACGAGCCGATCGACCTCTACGAGATCATCCGGCAGCGGTACGAGCGCGGCTCGACGATCCTCACGTCGAACCGCGCCGTGGAAGAGTGGCCGCCGCTGTTCGGCGACCTGCTGCTCGCGAGCGCCGCGATGGACCGGCTGCTCCACCACGCCCACGTGATCGAGATGGACGGCGACACGTTCCGGAACCCGCCGCCGGCGAAGCGCGCCAGGGCCGGCAACGGCCGAGCCGCCGCCGCGGGCTGAGCGAGCTCGGGATGGATCAGTTTGGCCGCCCCTACGCCGCCATCGTGTCGAGCCCGAGCACCGGATCGCACGTGCGGCCTCCCTGTGGATAACCGCGATCAGCTTGGCCGCCCCCTATGCGATCAGTCGCCCCGCCCGTTGACACGAGGCGCTGCCGGCGCGGAAGGCTCCAATCTTCGACTGGCTCGCCGCGTGGAGCCATCAGGTCCGGCTGACCGTGATCGTCCCGCCCGGCACACGCCTCGCCACCCTGCTCCCCGAGTCGCTGCTGACCGGCACGACGATCATCCCGATCCCAACGCTGGCCGAGCGCAAGTCCGAGGTGGGCGAGCTCGCGGCGCACCTGCGCAACGACGTGTGCATCCGACTCGGCCGTATGGATCTCGACCTCGGGCCGACCGACCTCCGCGCGATCGAAGCGCGCGCCTGGCCGGAGAACTTCCGCGAACTGGAGACCTACGTCGAGCGGCTGCTCGCCTTGCGCGCGTTCCCCAAGCAAGCCCACGCCGCGAAGTGGCTCGGCGTCGTGCCTAGCACCCCCCTGTGCCAGGGTAGTTGTCGCATCCCGCTGGCGGCCTGACGGCCGCCGCGACCGAGGCCAGGGGGCAGAGAGACCATCGTGACCGTGTACAGCGAGAAGTTCAGGACGAAGCTCGTGCAGAAG
>WYBA01000018.1 GCA_011526095.1 Myxococcales bacterium
GGCCAACCGGGGGTCTGAGGCCCGCGATCGCACCGCGGCCGCCGTCGCGCCGCGCGCGCGCGAAAACTCGCGCGCGATCATGGACGCGATCAGGGGTATGGTGCGAAGCGGGCGAGCGCCACCCGCGAGATCGGCGGCGCCCGAACCGGCGCGGCGCCGGCGCGGCGCCGGCGCGGCGGACCGGCGCCTCAGGTCCGCCAGCCGCGCAGCCCGGACCGCCACGCCGACGGCTCGATCGTCGGCCGCGCCGCGCCGTTGCCATTGCCGCTGCCGTTGGCGCCGCTGCCGGCGGGGGCGCCGCCGGCCTTGGCCGCAGCGCGCCCGCTCGGCGCCGCGGTGTCGAGCGCCAGCGCGATCAGCGCCGCGTCGAGCGCGTCGCCGGTCGCGGACGGTGTGAGGCTGGCCGCCTCGCGGGCGATGAATCCGGTGTCGTAGTGCCCCTCGAGGAACTGCGGGTGGCGGACGCACAGCCGGTGGAACGGCAGGTTCGTCTCGATCCCGCGCACGACGTACTCGTCGAGCGCGCGCCGCATCCGCGCCACCGCCGCCGCGCGGTCCTCGCCCCACACGACGAGCTTGCTGATCATCGGATCGTAGTGGACCGGGATCTCGGCGCCCTCGTAGCAGCCGCTGTCGTTGCGGACGTACGGCCCGTCGGGCACCCGCAGGTGGGTGATCCGGCCGGGCGACGGCAGGAACTTCACCGGGTCCTCGGCGTAGACGCGGCACTCGACCGCGTGGCCGCGCCGGCGCGCGTCGAGCTCGGCCTGGGTCAGCGGCAGCGGCTTGCCCTCGGCGACGTCGAGCTGCCAGGCGACGAGATCGAGCCCGTAGATCAGCTCGGTCACCGGGTGCTCGACCTGCAGCCGGGTGTTCATCTCGAGGAAGTAGTACTCGCCGTCGGCGCCGAGCAGGAACTCGACGGTGCCGGCGCCGAGGTAGTCGACCGAGCGCGCCGCGGCGACCGCGCTCGCGCCCATCCGCGCGCGCAGCTCGGCGGACACCACCGGCGACGGCGCCTCCTCGATCACCTTCTGGTGACGGCGCTGGATCGAGCAGTCGCGCTCGCCGAGGTGGACGACGTTGCCGTGGGCGTCCGCGAACACCTGGATCTCGATGTGGCGCGGCCGGATGATCGCGCGCTCGATGTAGACGGTGTCGTCGCCGAACGCGCCGCCGGCCTCGCGCCGCGCGCCCTCGAACGCCGGGCCGAGCTCGGCCTCGGTCTGGACCAGGCGCATGCCCTTGCCGCCGCCGCCCGCCGCGGCCTTGAGCAGCACCGGGAAGCCGATCTTCTTCGCCGCCGCGAGCGCGGCCTCGACCGAGGGGAAGCCGTTGCCGCCGGGGCCGTTGTCGCCGGGCACGACCGGCGCGCCGGCCCTCGACACGGTCTCGCGCGCCATCGTCTTGCTGCCCATCAGCCGCATCGCGTGCGGGCGCGGCCCGATGAAGGTGATGCCGCGCTCGGTGCACGCCTCGACGAAGTCCTCGTTCTCGGACAGGAAGCCGTAGCCCGGGTGGACCGCGTCGGCGCCGGTGGCGGCGCACGCTTCGAGGATCTTGTCGATCCGCAGGTAGCTGTCGCGCGCCATCGGCGGGCCGATGTGGACGGCGCGATCGGCCATCAGCACGTGCGGCGCGAGCCGGTCGGCGTCGCTGAACACCGCGACGGTCTCGATGCCGCGCTCCTGGCACGTGCGCATGACGCGGACGGCGATCTCGCCGCGGTTGGCGACGAGGACGCGGCGGATGGGGCGAAACGACGGGGACGTCGAGGCGGACATCGGGGCGGACAGTAGATCATTGCGGCGCGCGCCGCGACGGCGAAGGCCGTTCGCTCGCGGCCTCGGCTGCGGCCGGCGCCTCGGCCGCGGGCGCCCCGCCCTTGCGCGGATCGCTCGCCGCCTGCCTCGTCCCGTCCGGGCGCACGACGATCGCCTGGACCGCGGTCTCGCGCGTGGTCGTCTCGACCTGGTGGCCGCGGCGCGCCAGCTCGGCCCGCACCGCGTCCGGCGCGTGCGCCTCGAGCCGCAGCTCGGCCGGCAGCCACTGGTGGTGGACGCGCGGCGCGTCGATCGCGTCGGCGACGTCGACGCCGTGGACGAACACGTCGAGCAGCACCTGCACGACCGCCGAGATGATGTACGGCCCGCCCGAGCCGCCGACGCACGCGACCGCGCGGCCGGCGTCGTCGAGCACCAGGGTCGGCGACATCGACGACAGCGGGCGCTCGCCGGCGGCGACGAGGTTGTGCTCGCTCTGCACCAGCCCGAACCCGTTGGGCACGCCGGCGCGCAGCGCGAAGTCGTCGATCTCGTTGTTGAGCACGATCCCCGACGGCGTGACCAGCTTGCTGCCGTACCAGCCGTTGACCGTCGTCGTCAGCGCGACCGCGTTGCCGTCGGCGTCGATCACGCAGACGTGGCTGGTGCCCCCGTCGCCACCGGCGCGGATCGCGGGCGCCGCGTCGGCGTGGCCGTAGCGATCGTGCGCGCCGGCGCGGTCGAGCTCGATCCGGGCCGCGAGCGCGGCGACGGCGTCGGGCGCGAGCACGCGCGCGATCGCCTCGGCGGTCGCGTCCGCGCCGAACAGCCGCGCGCGATCGGCGAAGCCGTGGGCGAGCGCCTCGGCGACGACGTGCAGCGCGTCGGCCGAGCCGCGGCCGAGCGCGGCGAGCGCGACGCCGCGCGCCGCCAGCGCGTCGAGGATCCCGAGCACCTCGAGGACGATCGCGCCGCCGGACGACGGCGCCGGCATCGCGACGACGTCGAGGTCGCGCCACCGCGCGCGCAGCGGCGCGCGCTCGATCGGCGCGTAGCCGGCGAGATCGTCGAGGGTCAGCACGCCGCCGGCGGCGGCGACGGTCGCGACGAGCTCGGCCGCGACGTCGCCGGCGTAGAACGCGGCCGGCCCGGCGGCGGCGACGTCGAGCAGCACCCGCGCCAGGCCGGGGCGCGCGAGCCGCTCGCCCGCGGCGCGCGGCTCGCCGTCCGGCGCCAGCAGCGCGCGCAGCGGATCGAACGCGGCGTCGGCGGGCAGATCGGGGACGACCGAGGCGGCGGTGCGGCTCAGGAATTCTCCGACCACGAAACCGTCGCGCGCCAGCCGCGCCGCCGGGGTCACGACCCGCCGCCACGACAGCGCGCCGTGGCGGCGCTGGATCGCGTACAGGCCGGCCAGCTCCCCCGGCACCGCGACGGCGAGCCCGCCGCGGCGCGCGAGCAGCGGGTCGAGCGCGCCGTCGCGCACGAAGTCGTCGGGATCGAGGCCGGCGGGCGCCACCTCGCGGAAGTCGTAGGCGCGGACCTCGCCGGTGGCGGCGTCGTGGACGAGCGCGAAGCCGCCGCCGCCGATCCCCGACGAGGCCGGGTTGACGACGCCGAGCGCGAGGGCGGTCGCGACCGCCGCGTCGACGGCGTTGCCGCCGCGGCGTAGGGTCGCGGCGCCGACCTCCGACGCGATCGCGTGATCGGCGGCGACGACGCCGCGGCGTGTGGTGAGAGGTGGGCCGCCGACGGCGCGCGCCGGCGAGACGAGCTGCGAGGCGATCGCCAGCGCGATCGCGACCGCCACCGACGACGCGCGTGCGCGCCACGTTGCATTCGCCCGGATCATCACCGTAAGATGAAGCATATCGGAGCTTTGCGATCGGCTCTGGCCGGTCTCACTCCGCGAACACCCACCGCTGCGGATTTGCCCCCGCAACGGCACATGGGAGGATGGCCCCGGTGGATCCGAACACGCGACAAGCCAAGCGAACCCCGGTCACGCTGAAGATCAAGTTCAAGAGCGCGACCCTCGAGGAGTTCATCGAGCGCTACGCGGTCGACGTCAGCCACGGCGGGATCTTCATCCGCACCAAGGAGCCGCTCGCCGTCGGCACGACGATGAAGTTCGAGTTCCAGCTCAAGGATGCGTCGCCGCTGATCGCGGGCGAGGGCACCGTCGTGTGGACGCGCGACAACGATCCGGCGCGGCCGGGCGTCGCGCCGGGGATGGGCGTGCGGTTCGATCGACTCGGCGACGGCAGCCAGACGGTGCTCGACCGGATCCTGGCGCAGAAGGCGAAGAACCCGACGACGTCGGCATCGACGGTCGACCCGAAGGTGTTCGAGCAGCCGACGCGCGCGTTCGCCGCGAACGAGGCGCCGACGAAGGTCGCGCCCTCGCCGCTGAACATGGCCGCCGCGGTGGCCGCCGAGAAGCCGAAGATCGGCTCGATGGCGCCGCCCAAGAGCGGGTTCCAGGACGAGCGGACCGACGCGACGCCGCTGCCGAACCCGATGCCGTTCCACTCCGACGCCGACGAGTTCCCCGAGGAGGCGTTCGAGGAGGCGACGAAGGTCCGCTCGCTCGAGGAGCTCGCGGCGCAGACCGCCCGCGACGGCGACGAGGCGACGGCGAGGCCCGTCGCGAAGCCCAAGGCGGAGCCGAAGCCGGAGCCGAAGCCGGAGCCGAAGCCGGAGCCAAAGGTCGAGGCCAAGCCCGAGCCCAAGGCCGAGCCGGTGCCCGACGAGCTGGCCGCGCGCCGCGCCGCGAAGGCCGAACCGGTCAAGCCCGAGTCCACCGACCGGGACGCCGAGCCGGAGACGGTGCCCGCGAAGAAGGCGGCCGAGCCCGCCGCCGCGGCGAAGAAGGCGGCCGAGCCCGCCACGACGGCGAAGAAGGCCGAGCCCGGCGCGGCGAAGAAGGCCGAGCCCGCCGCCACGGCGAAGAAGACCGAGCCCGCCGCCGCCGCCGCGACGCCCGCGCCGGAGCCGCCGAAGCAGGGCTCGACGCTCGCGATCCTCGTCGCGCTGCTCGTGCTCGCGGGCGGCGCCGCCGCCGTGTACTTCCTCGTGATCAAGAAGCCGGCCGCGGAGCAGCCGGCGCCGGCGCCGGGGACGGCGAAGGCGTCGGCGACGGGCAAGGCGACCGCGACGGCCGTGGCGACCGCCACCGGCGCGGCGACCGCGACCGGCGCCGCGACCGCCACGGGCGCCGCGACCGCCACGGGCGCCGCGACCGCCAC
>WYBA01000156.1 GCA_011526095.1 Myxococcales bacterium
GGCGACGCGCCGCGCGCGCTGCGCACCCGCGCGGTCGCGCGCCTGCCGGCCGACACGCCGCCGTGGCGGCTCGTGCGCCGGGGCCCGCGCCGCGGCGCCGGCCTGCTCGGCGACTACCACACCCGCGCCGACCGGCTCGCCCACGTCCGCCACGTCCTCGGTCCGGTATCCGGACACCTCGCGGCCGCCCAGCCCGACGCGATCGTCGCCGACGCGCGCGAGGTCCACCTGCAGTGGGACGGCCTGCTCACCGACCCCGCGCGCCTCGGCCCGGCGCTCGACGTCCTGCGCGCGATCGTCGCCGGCGACGCCACCGACGCCGGCCCCTACCGGTGACGCCCGCCGCCCGCGTTTCCGCTCCCGCTCCGCGCCGCGCGCGCCGTATGCTCCGACCGCCCCGTGACCCCGCGCCGCGACCACACGCTCCTGCTCGGGCTCGCGACGCACTTCCCCGGCAGCAAGCTGCGCCACGGCGCGGCGCCGGTGCTCGACCTCGCGATCGACGGCGCGCGCGTCGAGGTCGGGCTGGTCACCGAGCCCGAGCTCGAGCTCGTCGTCTCGACGATCCCGGTCGACGGGTTCAGCCTCGCGCTGACGCCGCGCCCGCGCCAGATGTCGCTGACGCCGCTGGTGCGCACCGCCGCGCGCCGCACCGTCCTCGACACCGCGCAGCAGGCGCTCACCGCCAGCGACTTCGACGTGACCTCGAACGACGCCGCGCTCGCGCAGGTGTGGCTCGACGTGCCCGCGCGCGGCACGCTGCCGCTGGCGCTCCACCTCGTCGTCGACGAGGCGCCGGACCTGCCGCTCGCCGTGTCCGCCGGCCCGCCGATCGCCGTCGGCGACCGGTTCGTCAAGCTGCGCGTCGGCCGCGACCTCGACCTCGGCGACGTCGCGCGCGCGGTGCGCGCCGGGTGGGCGCTCGCGTCGCGCCCGCTGCGCCTGGCGCGCGCCTGGACCCAGCTCGCCGCCCAGCTCGGCGGCCGCACCACCGCCGGCTGCTGGGACCTCGGCGATCAGTTCGCGGCGGTGTTCGAGCGCGGCGCGAGCACGGTCGAGGTCGACAACGTCCGCCGCCTGCGCGACGAGGCGCCCGAGGCGGCGCGGCTGCGCACCCGCGTCCGCGCGCGCCAGCTCGCGCTCACCCACGACTTCACCGCCCACCGCGTCGTCCCGCCCGACGCCGTCGACCCGCGCGCCGTCGGCGACTACCACCTGCGCGCCGCCGAGGCGCCCTCGGTCGCGCGCCGCCTCCACGCGCTCGCGCCGCTGCTCGAGGCCGCGGTCCCCGACGAGGTGTTCGCGCGCGGCGGCGAGATCAGCCTCACCTGGGACGGCATGGTCATGGTCCCCGGCCAGCTCGCCGCCGCGATCGACCTCGTCGCCCGCCTCGCCGCCGACCGCGACGCCGCCGTGGGGCCGTACCGCTGACCTCCGCCCGCGAGATCCCATCTCAAGCCATTGATATCGCAGAGGTCTTAGCCTCCCCGCGGCATTGACTCGAACGCTCGCCGCGGGCTATCGAGGAGCGTCCATGTCCGAGACCGCCCTCGCCAACATCACGCCCATCTCCATCGAGCAGGAGATGCGCTCGTCGTTCATGGATTACGCCATGAGCGTGATCGTCGCGCGCGCGCTGCCCGACGCGCGCGACGGCCTCAAGCCGGTCCACCGCCGGATCCTGTTCGCGCAGAAGGGCCTGTCGAACACGTTCAACCGGCCGTACCTCAAGTGCGCCCGCGTCGTCGGCGACGTCATCGGCAAGTACCACCCGCACGGCGACAGCGCGGTCTACGACGCCCTCGTGCGCATGGCCCAGGACTTCTCGATGCGCTACATGCTCATCGACGGCCAGGGCAACTTCGGCTCGATCGACGGCGACCCGCCGGCGGCGATGCGCTACACGGAGTGCCGGATGGCGAAGATCTCCTCGGAGATCCTCGCCGACCTCGACAAGGAGACCGTCGACTGGCAGCCGAACTACGACGACAAGGAGCTGGAGCCCACGGTCATGCCGACCCGGGTGCCCAACCTGCTCGTCAACGGCGCCGCCGGCATCGCCGTCGGCATGGCGACGAACATCCCGCCGCACAACGTCGGCGAGCTGATCGACGGCGTGCTCGCGCTGATCGCGAACCCCAGGCTCGCCGACGAGGACCTGTTCCGCCTCGTCCCCGGGCCGGACTTCCCCACCGGCGGCATGATCCTCGGCCGCGTCGGCATCCTCGGCGCCTACAAGACCGGCCGCGGCCAGATCGCGGTGCGCGGCAAGGCCCACTTCGAGGAGATCCGGAAGGACCGCCAGGCGATCATCGTCACCGAGATCCCCTTCATGGTGAACAAGGCGCGGTGGATCGAGACCACCGCGGACCTCGTGCGCGACAAGCGGCTCGAGGGCATCTCCGACATCCGCGACGAGTCCGACCGCACCGGCATCCGCGTCGTGTTCGAGCTCAAGCGCGACGCCAACGAGCAGGTCGTCCTCAACCAGCTCTACAAGAGCACCGCGCTGCAGAGCTCGTTCAGCGTGACGATGCTGGCGATCGTCGACAGCCGCCCGGTGCTGCTGACGCTGCGCCGCGCGCTGCAGGTGTTCATCGACCACCGCCGCGAGGTCGTCACCCGCCGCACCCTGTTCGATCTGCGCGAGGCGCGCGCGCGCCGCGAGATCGTCGAGGGCCTGGGTCTGGCGGTCATCAACATCGACCGCGTCATCGACATCATCCGCAGCTCGAAGGACACCGACGAGGCCAAGGGCCGCCTGATGGCGGAGCGCATGGCCGGCCTCGACGGCTTCCTCGAGCGCGCCGGGCGCCCGCCCGCCGAGGTCGACGCCGCGCGCGCCGCCGGGTTCGTCCACCTCACGGGCCGCCAGGCGCAGGCGATCCTCGACATGCGCCTGGGCCGCCTCACCGGCCTCGAGCGCGAGAAGCTCGAGGCCGAGTACAAGGAGCTGTGGCAGCTCACCGACTACCTCGAGGGCCTGCTCGCCGACGAGAAGAAGCTGATGGGCGCGATCGTCGCCGAGCTCGAGGCGGTCAAGGCCGAGTTCGGCGACGCCCGCCGCACCGAGATCATCGACGCCGAGGGCGAGATCCTCACCGAGAACCTGATCGACGAGCAGGACATGGTCGTGACGCGGACCCACCTGGGGTACATCAAGCGCACGCCGCTGTCCGAGTACTCGGCGCAGGGCCGCGGCGGCCGCGGCGTCACCGGCGCGGCCTCGGGCGGCGACGACGACTTCGTCGCCGACGTGTTCGCCGCGTCGACCCACGACCACCTGCTGCTGTTCACCGACAAGGGCCGCGTCTACCACAAGAAGGTGTTCGAGCTGCCCGAGGGCGGGCGCACCGCCAAGGGCAAGCCGGTGGTCAACGTCGTCGAGCTGCAGGACGGCGAGCAGGTCGTCGCGATGTTGCCGCTGACCGAGTTCCGCGAGGACCGGAGCGTGTTCCTCGCCACCCAGAGCGGGACGGTCAAGAAGACCGCGCTCACGCTGTTCTCGAAGATCCGCGCCAGCGGCATCAAGGCGATCACGATCGAGGAGGGCGACCGCCTCGTCGGCGCCGCGGTCACCGACGGCGCGCACGACGTGCTCCTGATGTCGGCCACCGGCCAGGCCGTGCGGTTCCGCGAGGACAAGGTCCGGCCGATGGGCCGCGACGCGCGCGGCGTCCGCGGCATCAACCTGCGCGGCGGCGACCGCCTCGTCGGGATGGCCGCGTTCGATCGCGAGTCGACCGCGACGCTGGTGGCGGTGTGCGAGCGCGGCTACGGCAAGCGCAGCCCGCTCGGCGACTACCCGACGAAGAACCGCGGCGGCAAGGGCGTCAAGGGGATCAAGACCACCGCCCGCAACGGCCAGGTCGCCGCGGTCCGCGTCGCCACCGACGACGACCACCTGATCCTGATCAGCGACCGCGGCAAGCTGATCCGCGTCCGCGTCAGCGACATCCCGACGCTCGGCCGCGCGTCCCAGGGCGTCCGGCTGATGCGGCTCGACGACGGCGAGGCGGTCGCCGCGATCGAGCGGCTCGCCGATCCCGAGGACAGCGCGATCGAGGCCGGGACGATCGAGGCGCCCAGCGCCGAGGACGTCGCCGAGGACGCGACCGACGAGGCCGACGACGGTGACGACGAGGCCGACACCGAGGCCGACGCCGAGGCCGACGCCGGTGGCGACGCCGGCGAAGGAGGCGAGTGACATGGCGGCCCCCGACAGCGACGACCTCGCCCAGCCCGGCCCGGTGTCGCGCGCGCTGTTCGCGCGCGCGCAGCGGGTCATCCCCGGCGGCGTGAACTCGCCGGTGCGCGCCTGCCGCTCGGTCGGCGTCGACCCGCTGTTCATCGCCCAGGGCGACGGCCCCTACATCACCGACGCCGACGGCCGCCGCTACATCGACATGATCGGCAGCTGGGGCCCGCTGATCGTCGGCCACTCCCACCCGGTCCTGCTCGACGCGATCGCCGAGGCGATGTCCTACGGCACGACGTTCGGCGCCCCGACCGAGCTCGAGGTGCGGTTCGCCGAGACGCTGTGCGAGGCGCTGCCGTCGATGCAGAAGGTGCGCGCCGTGTCGTCGGGCACCGAGGCGACGATGAGCGCGCTGCGCCTGGCGCGCGGGTTCACCGGCCGCGCCAAGATCGTCAAGATGGACGGCGGCTACCACGGCCACACCGACTGCCTGCTCGTCGCCGCCGGCTCCGGCGCGGCGACGCTCGGCATCCCCGGCTCGGCCGGCGTGCCCGAGGGCGCCGCGCGCGACACGCTCGTCGTCCCCTACAACGACCTCGACGCGCTGCGCGCGGTGATCGCCGCCCACGGCGACGACCTCGCCGCGGTGATCGTCGAGCCGGTCGCCGGCAACATGGGCCTCGTCGCGCCCGAGCCGGGCTACCTCGAGGGCCTGCGCGCGCTGACCCAGCAGTGCGGCGCGTTGCTCATCTTCGACGAGGTCATCACCGGCTTCCGCGTCGGCTACGGCGGCGCGCAGGGTCACTACGGCGTCACGCCGGACCTCACCTGTGTCGGCAAGATCGTCGGCGGCGGCCTGCCCGCGGCGGCGTTCGGCGGCCGCGCCGACGTGATGGACCGGCTCGCCCCGCTCGGCCCCGTCTACCAGGCGGGCACGCTCAGCGGCAACCCGCTGGCGATGGCGGCCGGCCTGGCGATGCTCGACATCCTGCGCCGCCCCGGCACCTACGATCGCCTCGAGGTCCTCGGCGCGCGCCTCGGCGCCGGCCTGACCGCCGCGGCCCAGGCCGCCGGCGTCCCGCACGTGCTCAACCGCGTCGGCTCGGCGATGACCCTGTTCTTCTGCGACGGCCCGGTCCGCAGCTACGCCGACGCCCGGCGCGCCGACACCGCCCGCTACGCCCGGTTCTTCGCCGGGATGCGCGCCCGCGGCGTGTTCCTGCCGCCCAGCCAGTTCGAGGCGATGTTCGTGTCGCTGGCGTTCGACGAGGCGCTGGTCGACGAGGTCGTCGCCGCCGCGCGCGACGTCCTCGCCGCCGGCTGATCCCGATCGGCGATGAGGGTGGCGCGCGGGAGCGGAGAGCGCGGGCGATTCCGCGCACTTGCCCTCGCGCGCGACCGATTGCCGCAGGGGTGATCGCGGCCGCCGCGAGGCGTCGTATCCGTTGACCGCATCGGACCCAGCGTGGTACGAGCGGGCGCTTTCCAGCGATGACGCCTCCATCTCGCAATAGCGACGTGATCCTGCGGCCTTCCGTGAAGAGCGGTCGGCCGGGCGGGGACAGCGGCGCGCGGGTGGCGGGCGACGTCGCGACCAAGACGCGGGACGTCTACCGCTCGCTCTCGGCCACGTCGATCGGCCTGGAGATGGGCATCTCCGTCATCCTCGGCCTGTTCTTCGGCCGCTGGCTCGACGGCAAGCTCGGCACCGAGCCGTGGATGCTCATCCTGTTCTGCGCCATCGGCATGGCCGCCGGGATGAAGGGCGTGTTCCGCGCGATGCGCGACGCCGATCGGATCGCCGACGAGAACGAGCGCCGCGACGCCGCCGAGGCCGCGGACGCCGCGCGCGCGAAGGCCCTGAAGGAGGCCGCGCGATGACGCCCGGCAGCCTCGTCCGGATCGAGCGCCTCAACTACGCGCTCGGCGGCGTGCTCGTGATCGCCGGCGCGCTCACCCAGCCGCAGCCGCGCGCCCTCGGCGTCGCGGTCGGCGTGCTCCTCACCTGCCTCAACTTCGCCCTGCTCCGCCGCGTCGTCACGAAGATGACCGACCAGGCGGCCAAGGGCGGGGACTCGTCGCGCGGCGCGCTGCTCATCCTGCCCAAGATGCTGGGCCTGATGGTCGCGGTCGTGCTGAGCCTGTGGCTCCTCCCGATCGACCCGATGGCCTTCGCCATCGGCTACTCGGTGTTCGTCGCGTCGATCTTCATCGAGGTCATCCTGGCCGCGATCCTCCCCGCTCCCGCGCCGAGCCCGGCGTCGGAGCCCGATCATCTGAATGACTGAGCTGAACCATGGGTGAGCACGGAACCTGGCTCGACTTCCTGAACCGCTTCTCCTGGTGGCAGGACCTCAACCACACCGCGGGCGAGCACCTCGGCCGCGGGTGGAAGTTCATGATGTTCCAGGAGAGCCACTTCACGCTGACCCACGTGCTGATCACGATGATCGTGCTCGGCTTCGTGATCTTCGGCGCGATGAAGTTCCGCGCGGGCCTCGCCACCGCGGACGGCGGCATGGTCCCGCCGCGCCGGATGAACATCCGCAACTTCTTCGAGATGATGACCGAGGGCGTCTACGGGATGGTCGAGGGCGCGATGGGCGAGCACAACGCCAAGCGCTTCTTCCCGCTCGTCGGCACGCTGTGGTTCTTCATCCTGTTCGGCAACCTGATCGGCCTGCTGCCCGGGTTCGTGTCGAGCAACGACACCGTCAAGACCAACCTCGCCCTCGCCGGCGTGGTCTTCGTCCTCACCCACTACTACGGCATCAAGGAGCACGGCGTCGGCGCGTACCTCAAGCACTTCGCCGGCCCGGTCCCGGCGCTGGCGCCGCTGATGGTCCCGATCGAGCTCGTCTCGCACATCGCCCGCCCGCTGTCGCTGACGTTCCGGCTCCTGGGCAACATGGTGGCGGACCACAAGGTCCTCTTCACCTTCACCACGCTGTTCCCGTTCCTCGTCCCGCTGCCGTTCTACCTGCTCGGCCTGCTGGTCTGCCTCGTCCAGGCGCTCGTGTTCTGCACGCTGACGATGGTCTACCTCGGCATGGCGGTGGAGCACGAAGAGCACTGAACCGATCCCAGGCCGTCGGGGCGCTTTACACCGCGCTCCGATTGAGATAAGTTACCCGCGCCTCGCGCGAACCACCCAGACGAAGAAGGAAGAGAGAAACCCCATGAAGCGCTCCATCAAGATCTCCCTGTCGATGATGACCACCCTGGTGGTCCTCGGCTTCTCGAACATCGCGTTCGCGCAGGACGCCAAGGCGATGGCCGTCGCCCAGAACTCGGGCTGGATCGCCCTCGCCGCCGGCCTCGGCCTCGGCATCGCCGCCCTCGGCGGCGCGCTCGGTCAGGGCCGCGCCGCGGCCACCGCGCTCGACGGCATCGCCCGCAACCCCGGCGCCGCCGACAAGATCCGCGGCCCGATGATTCTCGGTCTCGCCCTCATCGAGTCGCTGGTGATCTACTCGCTGATCATCGCGTTCCTCCTCCTCGGCAAGATCTGAATCCCGGCGCGCGCGAGGCGCTAGCCAGAGGGGCCCCCGTGTCCCGGCCGTCCACGTGGACGCCCGGACGACCCGGGGGCTCGTCGTTTTCGGCGGTTTCTTGCTCCCGCCGCCGCGTCCGTGGGACCCTCCGGGAGCCCGCTTCATGTCCGACGACGACGACAAGCCCAAGCCGCTCGAGCTCGCCGGCAAGAGCACGGCCGAGATCCTCGCCCAGGTCGACATCTTCAGCGGCCTGGGGCCCCAGCCGCTCAAGCGGGTGGTCCACATCGGCCTCGAGGAGCAGTACAAGACCGGCGCCCAGGTGTTCGCCGAGGGCGACGCCGGCGACAAGTTCTTCCTGATCCTGGAAGGCGCCGTCCGCATCACGCGGTTCGTCCCCGGGATGGGCGAGGAGGCGCTCGCGGTGCTGCGCCCCGGCGCGTACTTCGGCGAGATGTCGCTGATCGACGACGCGCCCCGCTCCGCCACCGCGGTCGCCCACGAGAAGTGCCGGCTGTTCGTGATCAACCGGCGCGACCTCGAGGACCTGCTGTTCGTCGACCGCGACCTCGCCTACGAGCTGCTGTGGAACTTCGTCCGCACCCTGTCGCGGCGGCTGCGCGCCACCAACGACAAGATGACGTTCCTGGCCACGACCTCGAAGTTCTGAGCGCGCCGCGCTAGCCTCGTACGCGTGCGCCCCGCCGCCCTGCTCGTCGCCGCGACCGCGCTCGGCGCCGCCGTCGTGGCGGCCCCGGCCGCGGCGCGCGCGCAGGACCCGCCGGACGGCCGCATGGCCCTCGTGCTCGGCGTCCAGACCGGGACCGGCGCCGTCGCCAGCGACTACGGCATCGGCCACCTGATCGGTGTCGAGGCCGCGTACCAGCCGATGGCCGAAGGCCAGCGGCTCGGCTTCGACGTCCACTGGACCGTGCTGTTCGGCGGCTTCGAGTGGCCGCTCGGCCTCGGCAGCGACGCCGCGTCGCTCACCGGCGGCGTCGAGACCGTCCACCTGCAGCTCGGCGGGCGCGTCCGCGTCCCGCTGCGCCAGCGCGCGACGATCGGCTACCTCGGCCTGGGCGCGTCGCTGCTGCGCAGCAACGAGCCGCTGCCGCCCGATCCCGCGCGCGGCTACCTCGGCGGCTACGTCGGGCTCGGCGTCCAGCTCGAGGCCGCCGGCCTGACCCTGTCGACCGAGGTCCGGCGCGACATGATCCTCGACGGGCCGGCGCTCTTGTCGTTCGTCATCGGCGTCGGCTTCGGCGTGTAGCCGCGGCGCCGGCGCGCGCCGGGGTCCGGGGCGTCCGGACCCAGACGCCCGACTTGCCGCCGCGCTTCTCCTCGAGCTGCACCCGCGCGATCACCATCCCGCGATCGACCGCCTTGCACATGTCGTAGACGGTCAGCGCCGCGACGCTCACCGCCGTCAGCGCCTCCATCTCGACGCCCGTGCGGTCGAACGCGCGCACCCGCGCGCGGATCGCCACGCGGTCGCCCTTCACCGCGAGGTCGACGTCGACCCCGGTCACGCGCAGCGGGTGGCACAGCGGGATCAGCTCCGCCGACCGCTTCACCGCGCCGATCCCGGCGAGCCGCGCGACCGCCAGCACGTCGCCCTTCTTGACCTGCCCCGCCGCGATCCGGCGCGCCGTCGCCCGCGCCATCACCACCTCGCCCGAGGCCACCGCCTCGCGCGCGGTCTCGGGCTTCGCGCCGACCTCGACCATGCGGGCCGCGCCCGCCGCGTCGAAGTGGGTCAGCCCGTCGAGGCCGCGGTCCGCGGGCTCGGCGCCCGCCGCCGCGCCGCGCTTGCGCCGCGCCGCCACGGCTACTCGACCGTGACGCTCTTGGCGAGGTTGCGCGGCTGGTCGATGTCCGTGCCCTTGAAGTCGGCCACGTAGTACGACAGCAGCTGCAGCGGCAGCACCGTGAGGATCGGCTGCAGCTCGACCGCCGTGTCCGGGAGCATGACGATCTCGTCGGCGATGCCGCCGATGTCGACGTCACCGCGCGTCGCGATCGCCACGACCTTGCCCTGGCGCGCGCGCACCTCGGCGAGGTTCGACACGACCTTGTCGTAGACCGGCCCGCGCGGGACCAGCACCACCACCGGCAGGTTCTCGTCGATCAGCGCGATCGGCCCGTGCTTCATCTCGCCGGCGGCGTAGCCCTCGGCGTGGATGTAGGAGATCTCCTTGAGCTTGAGCGCGCCCTCGAGCGCGATCGGGTACTGCGCCCCGCGCCCCAGGAACAGGAAGCCCTTGGCGTGGCCGTAGCGCCGCGCGATCGCCTGCAGCTGCGCGCCGCTGTCGACGATGTCCTTCATCTTCTGCGGCAGCAGCATCAGCTCGTGCAGCAGCTCGCGCGCCTGCGGCGCCTTGAGGTGGCCCGAGCGCCGCCCCAGGTGCACACCGAGCAGCGCCATCGCGATCAGCTGCGTCGTGAACGCCTTGGTCGACGCCACGCCGATCTCCGGACCGGCGTGCGTGTAGAACGCCATGTCCGCCAGGCGCGGGATCGACGACTCCAGCACGTTGCTGATCGCCAGCACCTGGGCGCCCTTGGCCTTGGCCTCGCGCACCGCGGCCATCGTGTCCGCCGTCTCGCCCGACTGGCTGACCGCGACGACGAGATCGCCGGGCCCGACGATCGGGTCGCGGTAGCGCCACTCCGACGCCAGGTCGACCTCGACCGGGATCCGCGACAGCGCCTCGATGATGAACTCGCCGACGAGCGACGCGTGGTACGAGGTGCCGCACGCGATGAAGATGATCCGCTTGAACTTCTTCGGATCGAGCTCGACGCCGTCGAGGTAGACGTCGTCCTTCTCCAGGTCCACGCGGCCGACCAGCGTGTCGGCGACCGACCGCGGCTGCTCGTGGATCTCCTTGAGCATGTAGTGCTTGAACCCGGCCTTCTCGGCCTGGGTCGCCGACCACGTGATCGTCTTGGGCTCGCGCGTGCGCGGCTTGCCGTCGAAGTCGCTGAGCGTGACCTTGTCGCGGGTGACCGTGACGATCTCGCCCTCCTCGACGAAGATGATCTTGCGCGTCTCCGACAGGATCGCGGTCACGTCCGAGGCGATGAAGTTCTCGCCGTCGCCGAGCCCGACGACCATCGGCGAGGCGTTCTTCGCCGCGACCAGCGTCGACGGATCCTTGTCGTTCATCACGACGAACGCGTAGGCGCCGTGGACCTTGGCGAGCGCCGCGCGGACCGCGGCGGTCAGGTCCGTCGTGCCCTTGCGGACCTCGCGCTCGACCAGGTGCGCGAACAGCTCCGTGTCGGTCTCGGAGGTGAACTTGCTGCCGCCGGCGGCGAGCTCCTGCCGCAGCGCCAGGTGGTTCTCGATGATGCCGTTGTGGATGACCGAGATCGAGCCGACCTTGTGCGGGTGCGCGTTCTCGTCGGACGGCCGCCCGTGCGTCGCCCACCGCGTGTGCCCGATGCCGGTCGAGCCCGGCGCCGGCTCCTTGATCAGCTTCTCCTCGAGCGCGGCCAGCTTGCCGCGGCAGCGCACGACGCGGCTCTGCCCGTCGTTCCACACCGCCACGCCCGCGGAGTCATACCCGCGGTACTCGAGCTTGCGCAGCCCGTTGACCAGGATGAGCGTCGCCTGCCGCGCGCCCACGTACCCGACGATGCCGCACA
Source organism: Myxococcales bacterium (assembly GCA_011526095.1). Lineage (GTDB taxonomy): Bacteria > Myxococcota_A > Polyangia > Haliangiales > Haliangiaceae > WYBA01. The sequence goes on from WYBA01000156.1 coordinate 11,344, forward strand.
TGATCAGCCCTCGTCCGAGTCAGCGGTGTCGTCAGCGTCGTCGTCGTCGTCCGCGTCGCTGTCGTCCGCGTCGTCCGCGTCCGTGTCCTCGTCCTCGGGCTCCTCCTCCTCGGGCGGCTGGAACTCGTAGATCGGGTGGTCGACGGGCACCTTGCCGCCCGCGCCGCCACCGCAACCCACGGCCAGCAGCGACAGGCTCACCAGCCCGAACAGGATCGCGCCGAGGCGCGTCGAGGACATGCGAGTTTCGGTCATGAGGATGATCTCCAGCGCGCCACGCTATCACCGCAACCCGCCGGACTCAAACGACCTTCGGGCCTTCCGAGCAACCGAGGGGCCAGGGGCCCGGCCAGGCCCCCGCTCGTCTCGACGCGCTTGAACTCCGAAGCACCCGAGCCCCTTCGTCCCCCAAGCCCCCGCTCGTCCTGAGCAGGGCCGAGCGCCAGCGAGGCCCGTGTCGAAGGACGCTGACAGTCATCGGCGCCTCCCCCCGCAGCCGATCACCGCGGCGTTTTCCATCCACCGGCTTGACACCGCGCGCGTGCCTCGCTAGAAACCCTTCCCACAAGACGCTCCGTTGCGGGAGTAACTCAGTGGTAGAGTGCAACCTTGCCAAGGTTGACGTCGAGGGTTCGAATCCCTTCTCCCGCTCCATAGTTAGACGATCCGGGCTCGAGCAGTTCCCCACCCGGTTCCCCACCAGACTGTGAGACGGCTTGCGAGTGGCGCTTCGCCCTCGCCGTCTCGATGTCGATGATCGGCGCCTCCTGACCGATCGCGAGGCCAGCGACCAGCGCGAGCGCGTCGCGGATCTCGGCGCCCCGCGCGGTCGAGTAGTGGTGCTGCATCGTCTCGGTCAGGTGGCCGGAGATCGCGCGCGTCACGACGTCGTGGATGCCCGCGGCCCGGGCGAGGTCCTGGTACGTGCGCCGCATCCCGCGCGGCGTGAAGCGGAACGGTAGCTCCAGCTCCTTGCCGACGTGCTCGAACGGCGTGTCGAGGAACGACCGCGAGCGGAACCCTCCCGTGGTCGCCGGGAACAGCAGCTCGCTCATCCGCATCTTGCGGCGCATGAGGCGCGTCTCGACGTGCCACCGCAGCACGTCGAGCAGCCCAGCCGGCAGCACCAGGCGCTGGTGCAGATCGGTCTTGGTCGTCTCCATCACCGTCTCGCCGAGCGTGTGCGATCGCCGGATGATGAGCAGGCCGTCGTCCCACTTGAGGTCGGCGCTCGGTCCTTCGCGGCGAAGCGGGCGTAGCGACGATGGCCGGAGCCCGGTCGTCATCCCGAGCACCGTGAACGCGTAGTGGTCCGGGTAGAGCCGCTTCATCGCGGCGAGGAACCGCGGCACGTCGGGCGGCGCGAGCGAGTTCGGCTCCTCCTCCGTGTACGTCGCGTGCTCGCGCGTGTCGAACGGGTCGACGCCGCGCATCGGATCGCGAATGTCGAAGTCGACCATCGCCTCGTCGGTGATCTGCTTGAGCACGCCGAGGATCGTGTTCGCCGTGGTCGGCGCCATCTTCCCCGCCTTGATCTTCGCCGACACTCGCCCCTGCCACGCCTTGATCACCGTCGGGTGGAGCTGGTCCATGTAGAAGTCGCCAAACTCGGGCACCAGGTGATGCTCGAGGATCGACTCCCACTTCGCCCTGCCGGCGGCGGAGCGGATCCGGCCGAGCGCGAGCTTCCTCGCGAACACGTCCGCCGAGTAGGTGTGGAACTGCGGAAGCTTCGTCGTGTCGGCGACACTGCCGGCGCGGATCGCGTCGAGCTCGGCCTGGAGCGTCGCGAACGCGTCGCGGGCCTTCGCCGCCTCGGGGAGGGAGCGCTCGACCTCGCGCAGCTTGCCGGTGCGCGGATCGCGGACGCGGCCTCGGATGTGGAAGCCACCATCGCGGCGACGCCACACGCCCGGCAGCTCGGGCTCGGACGCGATCCAGTCGCGCTGTCGGTACACCCACTCGGTCGGTGACTTGGTCATCGTTGGCTCTCCATCCCCAAACGCGATCGAGACGTACGAGATTCCTGCCAGGGTCGCACGCGAGGGCTAGCTTCCCACCCTCGCCGCGAGGCCATCAAGGCCGTCGCCCGGCTCGTCTCCCCGAGATCGCGCCAGCGCCCGGATCCGGGCGATCGACGCCTCCGTCGGCGTCGGCCGCGCCCGCGTGGCGCCCTCCTCGGCGACGGCCGGCGCCGCGATCACCTGCCCCCGCATCCACCGCTCGACATCCTCGAGCGCGTAGACGAACGAGCGGCCACGCCTCCCGCACGGCCGAACGTGCCGGCGGATCGTCCACGGCGACGTGTCGGCGTAGTCGGCCGCGACCCTCGCCGTCATGAAGCGCGGCCAAGCGCGCGGCGCGCGGTCACTCGCCTCCCGGTCCTTCACGGCTTCCTCCGCCCCGCCGCCGACCTCGGCGGCGGCTGCACGAACGCGATACGCAGCGGCGCCGCCGCGGGCTTCGCGCTCGGCGCCGGCATCGCCGGTTTCTCCGCGATCGCAGAGAGCCGCGCGATCAGCAGGTCGAGCGCCTGGTCGGGCGAGATGCCGGCGAGCGGCCCCGGTGCCGGCGCGCCCGCGAGCGCGATCGCCTTCCCGGTCTCGGCCTCGAGCGCGGCAAGGATCGTCCGACACGCCAGCGCGCCAGCCGCCTTTTGCTCGGGCGTTGAACCGTCGCTGACGGAAACGCGGATGGACTCGAGCAACTCCTGCATCGTTGTACTCCTCGATGTTGGTTACGATCGCGCCCGATGATTGACCCCGCGGAAACCATGGCTCGACTTCAACGGGCCGCGCGCTACCAGCTCAACGTCGCGGGCGAGTGGTTGCAGCTCGGTAAGAAATCGGGCGTCGAGCCGGCGTTCGCGTTCGTCGCGGCGTACAGCGCGGTGAACGCTCTGTACTGGCTGTGGAGCTCCATCGACGCCGCCGAGCAGAACAGCCGTTACGGCGAGCAGAGCAAGCGGCGCGGAGAGCTCAAGTTGGTCGGCGACGAACCGGATCAGCTTGGCCGCCTGATCGAGAGGCTTGGAGAACACGCGGCGGAAGCGCTCCTCAACGACAAGGAGGTGCTCAAGGCGACCCGGTTTCTGAACGGAAGGGAGCATGGAATTCGCGACATGCGCTTCCGAGAAGCAGCGGAGGAAGGGTCCCCCTCGAAAGGCAGCGAGCTTCGAGACAAGCTCAACGACCCCGGTGTCTCTGCCGTCGCTCGCCTCCAAGCGTTCGCAGGGATCCTCTACCTCGTGCGATGCAACCTCGTGCACGGCTCCAAACAGGTCGCCGGCACTGGGCCCGATCACGACCTCCTGAGCGCGCTGGCGCCTGCTCTTCGCCGAGTCGCCGAAGTGGCAAGAGCGTTCACTGACACCCAGTTCCAGTAGGCCCGCGGTCATCAGAACGGGATCTCCTCGAGCTCCGGCTGGCCGATCAGATTGTCGCGAGGACGGAGCCGCTGGATCAGCCGCGCCTCCTCGTCGAGCGCGTCGTTGGGATCGGTGACGCGCACGGCGACGTCGACGCGCGCGCGGTCGTAGGTCATGCCCGGGTCGTGGCCCTCCGCGTACTGGCCGCGCCAGAAGCCCTTCCAGCGGCGCCAGGCCTGAAAGTGCCTTGTGAGCGTCTCGTAGAGGCGACCCGCGCCGGACTGCCCGACGTAGACGACGATCGGATCGCCGTCGCGATCACGCTCGCGGATCACGTAGACGCCCGACTCGCCCCGGATGGCGCGGAGCCACGCGGGATACGGCTCGCCGCGCGACCCGACCGGCCGGTACGTCAGGCCGGCGTTGCGCGGCGCGGTCGGATCGCGGAGCGGGATGCCGGCCTCGGCGGCATCGCGGCGGACGCTCGAGCGGTAGGCGTCGACCGGGACCCACGGCTCGCCGGGGATCGAGATCCCGAACGGTCGCATCCCAGGTCCCCACCCCGGACGCGGCCGGCCGATCGCGCGTTCGATCACCGGCAGCATCGCGGCGGGGACGCGAAGGTCGAGGTGCAGGTGCGGTGAGCGCGCGTTGCCGGTCGCCCCGCACAGGCCGAGCAACTCGCCGCGCCGCACGCTCTGCCCGAGCTTCACGAGCACGCGCGACAGGTGAATGTACCGCGAGATCACGCCGGACGAGTGCTTCACCGCGACCCAGAGGCCGGCGTCGCTGCGATCGACGCCGACCGCGCGGATCACCTCGCCGTGGTCGATCGCGAGGATCGGTGTACCGGTTGCGGCGCCGATGTCGAGCCCGCGATGAAGTCGGTCGCCTCGCGATGCGAGCCACCCGCTCGACACGACCGCCCGCACGTCCGTCGGTAGCGGTCGGCCGAAGTCGAACAGCGGCGACGGCACCGCGATCGGCGACGGGGCCGGCGATGGCGCGGTCGCAGCGCTGGCCGCGCGCGGTCGAAGCAGCGCCGCGAGCGCGAACGCACCCGCCGCACCGAGCGCGAGGACGGGCATCGGGATCCGCTCGCCCCTCACCGCGACCTCCGTGCCGGCGTCGTGTGCGCGGTGTTCCAGACATCCGAGGCCGCGTAGACCCGGACGCCGGCGGCTTGCAGCGCTTGCACCGCCTCAGCGACCACGCCGGTGATCGCGGCGCCGGTCGCGCGCACATCGGCGGAACCGGCGACGCGGCAGCGCTCCGTCATCGCAGGGATGTCGGTCGCGACGCCATCGGTCTCGATGCCGTCTGCGTCGATCCGGACGCGACATCGCCCCGTCGACGCGGAGCCGGCGCCCGAGCCGTCACCGATTGCCGCGCCACCGTGGCCAAGCCCAATGCCCTTCCCGCGGAGCAGGAGCCAGAGCAAGAGCGCGCCACCGCCGACGATCGCGGCCGTGCGCACGTGCTTGTCCTTGTTCCGTCGGTCTGCCATACGTCCTCCGGTGGGTCAGGGTGCGGATTCGTGCCGTCAGAGACTCTCGATGCCGAGCCCGCGGATGCGGCACACCGCCCAGTCGTCGTCGTCGGGGTCGTCAAAGGTCTCGACGGTGGCGGAGAGCGGCCGCCCACTGTCGCGAGCGAGCCGCTCGACCCATGCCGCGACCTTGCGCATCTCGGCCGGCGTGCCGTTGACGACGACGTTGTTCTCGAAGTCGAGCGTGGCGTCGTCGTTCACGCGCGCACCGGACTGCTTCGCGACGAACCGAGCCAGCCTGGCGGCGGCCTCGCGACGGCCGGATCCTTGACGAGCCGACGTCACGCTCTTGAACTGCGCAGCGAGCGTGCCGAGCGCCGCGACCCGCGAGCGGGCGCTGGCATTGCGCCCGGCACGCTGCCGCCGTCGGCGGCGATCCGCGGCGCGGCCCCGGCGCGGGCGCGCGTTGCGGCGCTGCGCGATCAGGATCCCGGCGGCGCCGAGCGCGGCCGCGAGGTCGGCGTAGGCTGCGCTCGGCGCATCGTCGGCGAGGACGAGGTCAGCGCGGCCGGCGGCGCGGCACGTCTCGACCGCGGTCGGCACGTCGATGACGGCGCCGTCGGCCGTGAGCCCCTTGGCGTCGAGGCGGAGCGAGCACGGCGGCGGCGGCACGGCGGCGGGCGAGTTGGTCGACGGCGACGCCGACGCCGGCGCGCCACTCGGCTTGGCGTCGTCGTCGCGGAGCAGCGCCCACAGGCCAAGGCCGGCTCCCGCGCCGAGCGCGAGGACGAGTGCGGTGTGGTCGTTCGACATGGCGTCTCCGTTGGTTGAGGGTCAGGCCACCGCGGCCGGTGCGGCGCGCGCCGCAGCGAGCTCCTGCTCGTAGAGGCGCACGACGCTCTTGCACCAGCGCAGCTTGGTGGCGTTGGACACGTGGCGAACCGCTCCGGCCTCCCGCGCGTGCTTGAAGACGACATCGATCGTGATGTCGGTGACGCCGCGCTCCTTGAGGTAGCGCACGACCTTGAGCACTCCGCCCGACGCAGAGAATCCGGCGTTCCAGCCGTACACGACCAGCTCCGCGAACCGCGGGTTGCTCCAGTCGGCGCGCAGGTTCGGCACGCCGTCCTGATGATTGGCGTACTGCGCGATGATGAAGCGCAGGAGCCAGCAAGCGATCGCGACGTTGATCGCGGGATCGAGCAGGTCGCGGCGCGTGTAGCGCGTACCGTGCGCCTGGTTGTAGTCCTTGCGGACGACCTCGACGATCTGCATGAGGCCCCAGGCAGGGCCCTTGCTCTCCTCGGGGTTGAGGTTCGACTCGCGCTTGGCGAGCGCGCGGAGGAACTCGATCGGGATCGAGTCGCGGTACATGTCGAAGATCCGATCGAAGCGGCGCGACGGGCGCCGGCTCGCCGCTCCGATGTCGTCGTCGCGATCGGCAGCGGGCGCCGTGGCGACCACCTGGCCGGGCGAGGTCACCGGACCCGCGTCACCGCTCGACGGCGCCGTGGCCTCGAGCTGATCGGGCGAGGTCACCGGCCCGACGTCGGGCTCGGGCTCTCGCGCCGGCACGGGCTTGCGCGGGCGAGCCGGCGTCGGCGACGGGCGCGCCTGCGTCGGCGGTCGCGTTGTCGGCGCTGGCGGCGACGAGACCGGAGCCGGAGATCGAACCGGCGGCGCGGCGGCGGGGGCCGCCTTCCCCGCCATCCAGCGCTCGATCACGAAGCGCCCGATCGCGTACCCGGCGACGCCGCTGCCGAGCAGCATCGCGCCAGTGGTGAGCACGTCGTCGTCCTTCACGGCACGCGTCCCTGCGAGGTGACCTTGACGTGCAGTCGATCGAAGACGCTCGCCTCCGGATCCTCGTCGTAGTCCTGCGCGCCATCGATGCCGCCCCACCACATCGCGCCCTCGCGGCTGTAGACGAGCACGTCAAGCTCGATGCGCACGGTCGAGGTCAACGCCATGCGCCCGGCGAACGCGATCGCCTCCTCGAACGTCTTGAAGATGTGCTCCTCGCCGCGACTGTCGTCGACGGCGAACTCGACGTCCTTGTGCGTGGTAGCGGCGGCGCCGCGCGGGCGGATGCGGCGCCGCGCGTTGCGAGGCCCGGCGCGGTCGCCGGCCGACTGGTCGACGAGCCATCGCACGAGGGAGTCACGGGTCGCCATCGTTGCCTCCGTGGGAAGGGGTTGAAGGACCGGGATCGGGGCCTGGAGTCGCGCGAGCGACCCGCGGCCGTCACGGGTGGGTCAGTCGCTCAGGGCTCGTGCGTTCGCGTCTCTCTCAGCCCGTCACGATGTAGACCGTCGAGGGCACGTCCTCGTCGGTCGACTCGTCCACCGGGCACTCGCACGCCGGGTCGCCACCGTTGCCGGTGAAGACGTCGTCGGGCGAGGGCGTCGGCGACGCCGCCTTGTAGGGCGGCGTCGACGGAAACGCCTGCCACCAGCACCGCGACGCGGCGGCAGCGGCGGAGCCGCTGTTGCCGTTCTTGGTGCGGTAGACCGGCGCGCTCCCGCCGCCGAACAGGTAGCACCAGAGGTTCCCGAGGAACCCCGGGCGCTGGGCCTGCTGCGGCTGCGGGCTACATCCCCGGTAGGCGGGGGCCTGGTTGCGATAGAGGATGTCCATCGTGTTGGCCTCCGACTACTTGAGGATCTTGCCGAGCAGCGATCCGAGGGTGCGAAGCTGCTCGTCGCGCTTGGCGTGGGTGGCGAGCGCCGTCTGGTAGATCACCAGGTTCTCCACGTCGGTCTCCACGTCCCCGGCGCCGGTGGGCGCGCCGGGGAGCGGCTGGATCGCGGCGAGGATCTGGGCCGCCAGCTCGACGACCTCACCGGTGGTGAGATCGCCGATCAGCTTGCGCTGCGCGGGCTCCTCCTGGATCACGACCGGCTGCGCCCGCGGCCGGCCACCACCCGAGTGGATGACCGTCGGCCGCCGGCTCGGCGGCACGACGACCGAGCTTCCGCCCGGCCGCCGCCCGCCGACCACCATGCGCCCGCCCGCCTTGCGGCGGTCGAGCACCGTGGCGCGCGCGTTGCGCTCGTCGTCGTCGAGGTAGATCACGTCGTACTCGTCCATGCGTCTCTCCTTGGCTGTGCGACGGCCGGAGCCGCTCGCGCGACGCCAAGCACCGATCCCGGTCCTGGGGTCGCGGCCTATGCGGCCTCGTCGAGATCGATCTCGATCGGGGTGTCGTCGTCCTCGTCGGCGACGTCGGCATCGCGCGTCGAGTAGCGGACCTCGTCCTCGTCGAGCAGCTCCAGGTCCGAGGACACGTCGCGAAACAGGTCGACGACGACGCCGCGTCCGGCGGCGTGCTGGCGCGGCGCGGGCGGCGGCGCAGCGGGCGCGGGGAGCTGCGCCTGCTGCGCGGCGACCGCCTTGGCGTCCGCCTCCAGCTTCGCCTTCTCCTCGTCGGCCTTCTGCGCCTTCTTCTCGGCCAGGCGGCCGAGCTTGACCAGCGCGTACTGCCCCGCCCCGGCGGCGGCGACGCCGGTGAACGCCACCCGCGTGTTGCCGTCGGTGAGGTACGCGCCGAGCCCGCCGGTCGCGGCCATGAGCAGCGACACCGTCTCCGGCTCGGCGACCTTCTGGTTGACGATCAGCCCGCTGGCGATCGCCGAGCCGACGCTGCCGGCGACGGCGGCGCCGATCGTCTTCCAGGGCGGCGCCTCGCCGCGCCGCGGGGCGCGCAGGCGCGGTCGGCTGCGCGACGGCGCGATGCCGGCGCCGCCGCCAGCGTTGTTCCGCTGCTTGTGCGGCTTCTTGTGCTTGGGCTTGAACTTCTTCTTCGCCTTCATCGCGATCTCCTTGCTGGTGGTTCGGCGTGGGTCAGGCGGCGTTGCGGTAGCGCGGTCGCTGGCCGCACTGGTCGCAGGGCGTGTGCTCGAGCTCGTCGTCGAGCAGCTCGAGCAGCCCCTTGGCCTCGAGCTCGCGGTGCGCCTCGCGGAACAGGGCCACGATCTCGGGCGACACGGCCGGCCGGCCCAGCGGCATCCGCGCATGGGGCTGGACGCGCGGCATCAGCGGCACGACCTCGGTGGGCAGGCCGATGCGGTCGAGCACCGCGACCATCTCCGACATGCCGAGCCCGATCTCCGCCTCGAAGATCCGGGCGAGCAGGCCGGCGGTGAACAGGACGTCCTCGAACGGGACGCCCCGCGCGTGCCGGCCGCGCAGCCGCGCCAGCACGTAGCGCCGGGTCGTGCTCACGCGGCGCCGGCCCTCCGGCCAGTCCGCGACGTCGGCGGCGGCCAGGTCGAACGCCCACGCGACCAGATCGCCGAGCGCGGCGATCGCCGGGCCGTAGTCGATGCCGCCGACGTCGGCCCAGGGATGGGGGCGCCGCGCCGTGGCGCCGGCCTGCTTGGGAGCGGTGCGGTTGTCGTTCTTGGGCTTGGACACGGAGCTACTCCTTCGGCGCCGGCAGACCGGGCGCTCAATGCCGCCGGGCGAATGTGCCGGCGACGGGGTTCGGGAATCGCGATCGGGATCGATCGCGCGTGGACGTGGACTCAGATCTTCGCGGCCAGCCATCGGCCCGCGATGGCGTCGGGGGTGAGCGCCGCGAGCGAGCCGAGCATCGGCGGCGGCGCGGCGAGCGGACCGAGCGTGAGGCCCTCGCGCCGGAGCTCCTGCTCGATCGAACCGAGCACCGGCGGCGAGAGGCCGAGCGACGCGAGCTTGATCCGGATCGCCTGGGTCGCGACGTTGGTGCCGAGGCGCGCCCCGACCCGGCCGAGCGCCGCGAGCAGCGGCGTGTTCGGCTGGATGCGGTACCGCCCGACGCGCAGCTCTGCGCGGTTCCGCGGCGCGCGCTCGTCGAGCCACTGCCGCGCGGCCGCCTGGTCGAGCCGGTCGATCGCGTGCGCGCAGGTGTCGACGATGCGCCGACCCGCGGGGCCCCACAGGCGCGCCTCACGGTAGGCGAGCGCCAGCACGAACGCGACGTCAGGCACGTCGGCGACGCAGAGCGGGCGCCCCTCGAGCGCGGCGCGCATCGCCCGGTGGCCGTTCTTGACCCGGCGCGCGCCGTGGACGAACCGCGCGGCGGGCTCGGCCGCGAGCTCGGCGATCCAGTCGACCGCGTCCGCCGGCGTGAGCGCGACCACGCCCGGTACACCGGCGGCATTCCGCGGCAGCGCGGCGAGCCTCTCCTGGTACATCGCGAGCGCGCGCTCGTACGTCGCGATCGCGTCGTCGATCGGCTTGCCGTCGACCCAGGTCGTGTACCCGGCGGCCTTGCCCGCCCGCGCGCGCGCCAGGTCGCCGCGCGTCCCCTTGGTCTCGTCCGTGCCGATCAGCCGCTCGAGCCGGAGCCGGCGGGTCGCCACGTCGGTGCCGTCCCCCGCAGCGTTGCGCCCGATGCGGAACAGCCCGGCGCGCAGGGCGTTCCGGCTCTGCATCGGATCGAGGATCACCGGCGCGCCGTCCTCGGTCGGGAACGTGTGGAGGCCGCCGGGCGTGTCGACCGTGGCGAGCCGCCGCACCGGTCCGGGGTCGATCAGCTCGGCCACCGAAAGATAGAGGGCACTTCTCTCGACGCAGTTCGGCGAGTCGGTGGGCAGGCGGAGCCGCTGCGCTGGTCGGCACGCCGTGACCTTCGGTCCGTCGCACGGCGAGCCGGTGTCGTCGAGCTGCGGCAGCTCGCGGATGTACTCGACGAGCGCGGCGGTGTCGCCGAGCTGCTCGGCGAGCGCGACGAGCTCGGCGTCACCGGACTCGAGGCGCGCCTTCACCTGCGCCGTGATGGCGTCGAGGCACGCGCGGTCGTTGTGGGGTCTTGCGATCACGACGGGTCCTCCTGGCGTGGAATGGGCGGTTGCGACGGCGGAACGGCGCCGCGAACGCGGCGGCCGCCGCCGCGGATCACGAGCGCGCGACGCACCGTGCGCGGGCGCAGCCGCAGCTCGGCGGCGATCTCGTCGACCGGCACCTGCCACACGAAGTAGAGGTGGCGGATGCGGGCTCGGGTGGTGTGCTTCATCGGCGCCCCTCGAGCGCCCGGAGGCGCGCGCGGGCGGGCGCGTCCGCAACGATCGCGTCGGCGACCGGGCCGGGCACGCGCTCGTCGCGACGACCACCGGGAAGGACCAGCGCGGCGCGCACGGCGTGCGGCGCGAGCGCGAGCTCCTGCCCGATCTTCCGCAGCGGGCGCTGCTCGACGAAGTAAAGGTGACGGATCCGGGCGCGGGTGGTGTCGTCCATGGCTCAGCCCTCCCCTTCGCTGGTCGGCGTGCGGCGCGGCTGCCGGACCTTCGGCAGCATCGACCGCACGCGCTCCACGGCCTGCTCGACCGACAGCGCCGACAGCTCACCCAGCCACCACATGCGCGTCGGCCCGTCCATCCGGGCGATCGACTCGTCGATGACCGCGACCTCGTTCTCGGTGAGCTGCGCGCGCACGGCGAGCAGGTGCGCGATCTGCGCGCCGGTCGGCGCCGCGTTGCGAACCGCGCTCTCGACCGGCGGCGCCGCAACCTCCGCAGACGTGGTCGTCTGCGGCGCAGCTGCGCCGGGCGCAGTGTCAGGCGGGGGCGGAGAAGCCGTCGTCGACGACGACGCCGTCCCCGCGCCCGACCCGGCGGCGACCTCGCTCGCGGGCGCGCCGCTCGGCGGCGGCGCCGTGGCCGCCTCCGTCGCGTGCGCGGTCGTCGAGCTCGAGGCCGCCGCCGGGCGCGCCGCCTTGTACCGGTTGAGGAAGTCCGCCGCCAGGACGCCGATCGCCTCGCCGATCTTCGGCAACAGCGGCTGGATGAGTGGCGCCAGCATCCCGAGTGCGGCGAGCGGATCGCCGGGGCCGGCCGGCGCGGGCCCCCGCGGTGTGTCGTCGTCCTCGTCGTCGAGGTCGTCGTCGCCGTCCTCCTCGTCGTCGTCCTCTTCCTTCGACGCGACGTCGATCGCGCCGGCGGCGTTCGCGAGCAGGCCGAGCACGCGACGGTTGCCGAGTCCGGCGCCGATCGAGACGCGCATGTTCTCGGTCGCCGCCTGCATCATCCCGGCGTTGGTGCTGGCCAGCGTCTTCGCCACGTCGGCGTGCGCGTGCGCCAGGTCCCGCACCACCACCAGCGGATCCGCGCTGCCGCTCAGCAGGCCGTTCCGCGGCGGGTCGATCACGACGTACGCCGGAGGCACATCGGGGATCTCGTCACCGCCCTCGTCGTGCTGATCGAGCCGGTACAGCCCGGACACGTAGCCCACCGCAGCGCGGAACTCGCCGAGCGTGCTGTCGCCGGGCACGTGCAGCGGATCGCCGTCCTCGTCGCGCACCACCTCGCAGGTGCCGCGCCCGCCCGGGTTGCGGAACCGGCGCACCGACAGCGTGTGCAGCCGCGGCGAGAACTGGAACGGCTGACCATCCTTGTCGAACGCGAGCTGGGACATGCGGCGCTCCTCGCGGATGCGGGCGGGTGTGGCCCCGGTCGGTCGGTACTGCGCAGCGCACGTCGCGCTGGTCCGTGCCGGGGCGTCGCCCTCGCGTCGCTCGTTGCGATCGTCGAGGGTCTCTACTCAGGTAACCGCCTCCCGCTCGCCTTCGCCGATACCGGCCCCGTCGATTTTCGGCGCCTACGCGCCAGCCAGAAAATCGATCTTCACCCCGACGTTACATTGCCGCGAACGCCGAGCCCGCGAACACGCAGGCGCCGCGAGCTCGCCGTCCACACACCGGACAGGCGCCCCTCGATCCTTCTGTCCTCGCATCGCACCGCGCACCGATCGACGTGGAAGTAGCCGCACGCCCGTCAACAAATCGATCTCTCCGGAACACCGAGACTTCTCGACAAGGACGCGGGCCTCGCCGTCGATCGCGCGCTGGGCAAATGCGCAGGAGGACAGGCTTCCGGATCGAACCGGCTCGCACCCCCTGAACAAATCGCGCCACGGTTTCCCAGCCGCGCCGCGATCAACCAGTTGCGCCCGATCGATTTGGCGATCGCGCGCTCGCTGACACCTCGATCGAGCCGCGATGCCGGCCGTCTCGCCTTGGATCGCGATCCGTCACGCGCGGTTCGCGGAGAAAGATCGATCGCGAGCCTTCGCCGTTTCTGTGCTCGTGCCGATCGCCATTCTGGCGCACCCCTCGGCGAACGACTGCCAGGCTGACAAGACGCTTGTCATCCACGTGACGGTGATGACGGTGCCGCACCTGCCGGCAGATCGTCCGGAGCGTCGTGCGTTGGTACCTCCATGGCCGACCCGAGACGCGATGGTTCCCCTCCCGGGCCGCCTCCGCCGGACACCTTGCGCGCGCTGGAAGAGCAGTACACGGACACCGTTCGTGATCGGGCTCATCGCTACGCCGACCAGCGCGCCACGCGAGTCCGCCGCGCGGGGTGGCCCATCCCCACCAACTACGCCGAGGAGCTCGTGCACGACGCGATCGCGAGCATCTGGATGGGCACCCGGCGCTGGGATCCCCAGCGCACGCCCCTCTACTTCCGGCTGTGCTCGATCATCAAGGACCGCACCTGGCACGAGATCAAGCGCGCGCACGGCCGCAAGCACGTCGTCTTCGACGTCGCCGTCAACGACTCCGCGCTCGACGGTGACGTCGAGGCGTCCCTTGCGGCCGGCGCCTCCGCCGGCGACCTCTCACCCGTGGTCCTCGCCGCGCTCACCCTGCGCGTCGTCGAGGCGCTCCGCGAGTTCGCCGCCGCGAGCGAGGAGGCCCGCTTGATCCTCGCGGCGTGGGAGCAGGGCTTCATCGAGCGCGACGAAGTCTTGGCCGTCACGCAGCTCACCGCGCATGTTTACGACGCCACTCGGCAGCGGATCCTTCGCCTCGCGAGGCGGTTGCCGCCGGAACTGCGCGAGGCGGCGCACGACCTACTTAGGAGAGTCTCATGAACGACGACTGGTCCACGCCCACCGGAGAGTTCGAACCGAACCGTTGCGAGTCCGCATCGCGGGACGGCGTGCGGCTTCGCAACCGTGGCACCACCCCCGACGCGTTCGATGACGATGGCGATCCCGCGCTCGGCGTGACGGCCGGCGAGCTGCGCATGGTCGACGCCCTGTTCCACGAGCTCGCGCTCGAGTCTGCAGCCGACCCGCGCCCCCCGACCCTTGCCGAGCAGGTCGCGGTCGACAACCTCCGCGCGCGCTTCGAGCGGCTCAAGGCGATGACGCCGGAGGAGCAGGCCGCGGAGCGGGAGCGACTCCTTCGGCTTGACCAGTGAGGCGACGCCCCCTTGGCTGGCACCCGCGACAGCGAGCAGAATGCTCACACGGGGACCGAATGACCACGCTGCCGCCAGAGGTGGCCCAGAAACTGGGCTTCTACGTCTACCTCTACATCGACCCGCGCAACCGCCAGATCTTCTATGTCGGCAAGGGCGCCGGCGATCGGGTGCTGCACCACCTCAGGGATCCGCAGGAGTCACGCAAGACGATGCTGATCGCCGAGTTGAAGGCGGCCGGCCTCGAGCCCACCATCGAGGTGCTCGCCCACCAGCTGCCGAACGAAGAGACCGCACTCTGGATCGAGTCCGCGGTGATCGACGCGCTCGGGCTCGCCGCGCTATCGAACGAGGTGCGCGGATGGAATAGTGTCAGGTTCGGTCGGCAGAACCTCTCACAGCTTCGCAGCCTCTACGCGGCGCCCGCGGCCGAGGTGCTCGACCCGCTGCTGCTGATCCGGATCAACCGGCTCTACCGACACCAGATGAGCCCGCTGGAGCTCTACGAGGCCACGCGCGGCGTGTGGAAGATCGGCGCCCGGCGGCACCGCGCGCGCTACGCCTGTGCGGTCTTCGAGTCGGTCGTGCGCGAGATCTACGAGATCCAGCAGTGGGAGCCGGCCGGCTCGACGCCGTATGCGACGCGCCCACTCGAGGACGTCGCCGTAGGGGACCGGTGGGAGTTCGTTGGCCAGCCAGCGCCCGCCGAGATCCGCGACCGCTACCTGCACCGCTCCGTTGCCGCGCACTTGACGCCGAACGCGCAGAACCCGATCGCGTACGTGAACTGCTAACGACGGCGCCCGCGGCCTTCGGCGGACAGCCGCCACCGCGCTCCGATGCGCCAACGAACCGATCCCGCCCGGCCGCGTCGACCCTTGTGCCCGTCGAGGAGCCGAACAGCGGAGTGGACGAGCTGCGCAGCGTCACAGCACGGGAGGCGCACATCCGGCGAACGGTCGCGATGACGTCGCGACCGTTGATGTCCCGACCCTCCTGTCCTAGCCTTGCCCGGCGCATGTTGAACGATCGCCTATTCGACCTCTTGAGGTCACTCGACCCCGACGAGCTCGAGATCGTCTGGACGCGCCATCTCCGGAAGGAACTCGGTGACGACGACTTCGCCGCACGCACCCATGACCAGCGAGTCGAACCGATCAGCCGCGAACTTCGGCACATCGCGGCGCACTCGATCGCGGACATCGCGCGTCGGCGCGGTGATCACGACTACCCCTGGGAGGCGGTCCTGCGACAGATCGCCGAGCGACTCGATGTGACGATCGACGCCAAGTCAGACGCACGCGCAATCGAAGACGCTCTGCTCACGCGCTTGTCGGACGAAGCAGGCGCCGGCAAGAAACCCGAAACGATCGCCGATGCGAGTGAGTTTTCGAAGCGTGCGATCGACACCCTCACGAAACGCGCTTCGCGCGCAAACTACCGCCACCCACTCCGGCTGCTCAAGTCGATCGGCACAGGACGGATGATCTGGGGCCCGAACTATCGGAAGCTTGTCCCGGCGGTGCTGTTCATCTTGTCCGCTGTGCGAACCCATGAAGCCCTGAAGGAGCCCCCACGGTGATTCGAATCTTGATGCAGGTCCCGGCGAGCCTACTTTCCGCCGTCACGAGCGGATCGGCAGTCGTAGACGGCGCGATGGTGAAGAGCGCAAACACGGGGCGCATTCTCGCTCACCTCCAGCAGTCGGGGCGGCTCGCCACGGCCTTCGCTGGGGCTCCCGTCAGCGCGTTGTCGACCGGCGTGCAGGCGGCCTCGTCGCTCGCTGCGAACGTTCAGCTAGAGCAGATCAAAGGGATGCTCTCGACCTTGCAGGTTGTGGCAGGTGTCGGAGCCGCTGCGTCGATCCTCAACCTCGGTGTCAGCGTCGGAGGTTTCGCGCTCGTGCTGAACCGGCTCAAGAAGCTCGAAGAGCGGGTTGCCACCGTCGACGCGAAGCTCGACAGCTTGCGCGAGTTCCTCGAGGACGTGGAGTTCACGAAGACCAGAGTCGCCGTGCAACGCTGTCAGCACGCCTACCTTCGCGAGCCATCAGACTGCAAACGCGTGTTGCAGGAAGGCGAAGCGCAGCTTCACGAAGCGACTGAGCGCGCGTTCGAGCAGGTGAACAGGCTCGCCGCCAGAGACGCAAGTGGGAAGGTGAAGCTCTACGAGAG
This sequence comes from Myxococcales bacterium, assembly GCA_011526095.1. Lineage (GTDB taxonomy): Bacteria > Myxococcota_A > Polyangia > Haliangiales > Haliangiaceae > WYBA01. The sequence goes on from WYBA01000156.1 coordinate 27,565, forward strand.
CGCCATTGACGCGAAGCAGATCGCCGAACGGGTCGCGGTGCCGATGATGTACGTCCAGGTTCGACTCGAAGCGCTCCTGCTCCTCGGCAGCCCCGCCGAAGCCCGACGCCTTGCCGAGTCTGTTCAGGAGTGGCTGGACACGCTCGACGTCCGTCCGCTCGAGTACGTCAAGAAGCGGCGCGAGGGCGTCGCGCTCGGCCCGAACGAGATCTCGCTCGCCCTTTCCGAGGCTCGAGGAGTGGAGGAGGTGCTCCGGCGGGCGACCCTCCAGGCGCGTGATCGTGTAGCACTCTGTGATGCGATCGTGGAACGTCAGCTTGACTCGGCGAGATTCGTCGAGGAGGTTCGCGACCATCCCGAGCCCACCGTGCTCATGCTCAGCGTTGGCGAGGAGGCCGCTTAGGGTGCCCGGACTCGGGCGTGCGTGATCGCGGACGCCAAGCAATGTGGGTCAGCGTGGAGCGGGCGTATGTTGAAGCTCGGCTGACGTATGCGGCCACTCTCGCGCTTCCCTGGTAGGATCGCGCGGCTTCCATGGGCCGCACGGAGTCCTACGTGGTCGCACTGCTGGAGCGCTTGCTCGGGCCGGTCGAGCGCGGCAAGCGCTACGACTGGGCACGCGGCGACGCAAGCCCGAAGACCGGCCGCCGGATGATGCTTCCGTTCGACGCCGTCTGGGAGGTGCGCAGCCTAATCATCGAGATCGACGAGGACCAGCACCGCGAAGCGACACCGATATTCGACAAGCCCGACCGACTCACGGTGAGCGGCGTCCATCGCGGCGAGCAGCGGCGCGTCTATGACGCGCGCAAGCGGTCCGAGGCGAGACTGCGCGGCTACCAAGTCGTCGCAATCGAATGGTCACGCCGGCGCCGGCCGCAGCCAACCGACCTCGAAGAGCTGCGCGCACGGCTCATCGCCGAGGGAGTCGCCAACTTTGTCGGTTGAGACCGCAAGCGTTCGCTAGCGCCTCGCCATCGACGGAGTCGCTCATCGCACTCGTGGAGGGCGAAGAGTGACGAGCGCACGGCCGGCCTCGTCGATGATCATGAGCGCGCTGTCGAGGGTCTCGACCCGCGCCTGCCCGTTGTAGAACGGTTCGATCATCGCGAAACGACGGTCGTACGCCGGCTTACCCTGGCGATTCACGTGGCACCAGCCGTGCGCATCGCGGGCTCGCGCGTAGCCCTTGTGCGGCACGTCGAGGTCGACGAACCAGTGGCCGTGGACCAGCTCGCCGGCGAGGTCGATGTGAGTCGAGCGTCCGTCGGCACCTTGAACGACGGCCAGCCCCTCGCGGTAGTCGCCGACGTACCGCCAGCGCCTCTCGTATGTCGGTCTCCCGCGGGGGTCGATGTGGAGGTACGCCCGATCGACGGCGCGGACGGCACAGCGCTCGCCTTGGAAGTTCCCGCACCACTCGAAGCGGCCAGGGTAGGCATCGACGCCGGTTGCATCGATGTGATGCCAGCCGTCGGGCGAGACCACGCTGGCGAGGCCCTCGTAAAAGCCGAACGTGCGCTGGAACCTACGGTCGTACGCGGCTGCACCGTCGAGCGTGATGTGCCACGCACGGTCCGCCAGGCGAACCGGTGCGAGGCCAGGCGCGCGGAAGTCGAGCACGTCGTCGTATCGCTCGGGGTAGAGCGGCTGCCCTCGCCGCAGATGGTGGCGGTGATCGCCAGCCACGATAACGTCGGCCCACGCGGTCATCGATCCTCGACGGGACGCCGCATGTTGCAGCCCAGACACAAGGCGCGGGTCGCGTAGGTCTGGAGGAGGCGTCGGTAGGCGTCGCTGTTCCAGATGTCCATCAGGCCGCGCTCGTGGAGACTGCCGAAGTCGCCGAGGGTTCGCCGCTGGGCGTCGGGCGCGCAGCATGGATCGAAACGCCCTTCGGCGCTGACCCACGCCTCCTGGCCGAGGAACGGGCAAGCGCCACCTGGGGCGACGTCGCCGCCAGCGTCGAGCGGGTGCAGATTCTCCAGCAGGATCGGCTCGCCATTGGGGAGCCGGCGGTCTCTCGCGGCGGCGCGCGCAGCTACAACGGCAGCGTTCCAACGCCCGATTGCATCAGGGCTGCGCCGCATCGACATCAACTCGAGCTGCTGGAAGTGCGCCCAGACGTGGTGCCCCTTCACGCGGTCGACACCGAGATCGATCGCCAGCCGAACGATATCGGCCAGCTCGCCAACGTTGGCCTCCAGGAAGGTGAGCTGGAACGTGACCCGACAGCGATTGCCGCCCGACGCCGCGTGATCGTCACGGACCGCGACGAAGGTGCGGACGTTGTCGATCACGTCGTCCCACCGCGTGCCCAGCATCACCGACTCCTGTGTCTCGGGGCGCGCGCCGTTCCAGGAGATCTTCACGTCGGATGTGACGGGGACGAGTCGCCGCGCCCACTCACGTGCGCCTAGCCGGGGGAACGTGCCGTTGGTTGTCAGGTTGAGCTTGACCCCGTGCTCGCGGCAGAGCGCCAGGATCTCGTCGAAGTGTTCGTACAGGAGCGGCTCGCCCATCGTCGACGGAATGACCTCGCGGAGTCCGCGCGGCGCCGCCTCCTCGACGATCCGCCGGATGAGGTCGATCGGCATCACTCGGCGCGGCTTGCCGGCAGCGCGTCGCTCGAGTTGAAGGAGGCTGTGGGGCGAGTGCTCCTCGCACATCACGCACCGCAGATTGCAGGTGTCGGGGTTCGTGTCGAACGTGACCCGCCACGGTCCCGGCTGGCGCGTGACCGCCGTCGCGCCTCGACGCGTCCGGACGTCCTCGTAGACCGCTTCGACCGCGGCGACGTGCGCGTCGATGGGTGAGACGTCGCCGCTCGCTGACTGGACGTAGCCACGGCGGCCAAGGCGCCGCGCCAGGTCGGGCTCGTCGGTGAGCCGCTGCATCTGGACGGCCAGCGCCGACGGCTTGCGATGATCGAACAGCAGCCCGTTCACCTCGTGGTGGACGTACTCGGCCATGCCACCGACATTGGCCGTGATTACCGGAACGCGCGCCTGGAGCGCCTCGTGGATCACCAGCGGCGAGTTCTCCGCCCAGATCGACGGCACGACGATGCAATCGACGCGGTCGAAGACGTCCCTCACGATGTCCTGGTTGCGATACTCCGACGCCCAGGTCACGCGGGCGCCCGCGCCGTCGGGCAGGCGCGCGGCGATGGCGCGGAGTGCCTCGGTATCCTGGCCCCGCGGACGACCCCAGATCCGGAGGTGCGGTCCGCCGGCCACCTGCCCGAACGCCTCGAGCAGGTGGTGGATGCCCTTCGCGGGGATGTGCGTGCCGATGTAGCCGAACGTGAAGGGCTCGCCGGGTGGGCGGTGGCGACCAGCGAGCCGTGCCAGGTCGAAGCCGTAGTCCAGGTAGACTAGCTTGCGGGCAGGGAGTCCGAACTCGTCGCGGAAGCGGTCATGAAGGTAGCGGGACGGTGCGATGAACAGGTCGACCAGATCGACGACCTCACGCGCGTGCGCCATGCGGCGTCCAACCCAGCCCTCCCAGTACGCGACGTCCTGCTCGCGGTCGAGCTCAGCCCCCGAGAAGTAGCGCGCGTAACACCGCTCCGCGCACTTGCGGTCGTCTTGCCTATCGCACGCGGCCCAGAGGTTTCGCGGGTCCGCGGGCATCGTCTGCATGAACTGCCCGCGTGGGCACATGAGCCAGAAATCGTGCAGGGTGAAGACGACGGGGAGCGCGCGTGTGGCCGCCTCGGCGACGAGCGTCGTGGAGAGGTGATTCAGGTGACCGACATGGACAAGGTCGGGCCGCACAGTGTCGAGCAGCTCGGCGAAGCGAGCATCGATGCTGCTATCGCGGTAGCGATCGCGATTCCGCGCGTTGTTGCAGAGATGGACCGTCACCCGGGCGTCGTCGGGATCGAGTTCTCGCCGCATCTCGTAGTCCGGCGCGAAGGCATTCTCCTCGCGGGTGAAGACGTGAACCTCGTGCCGATCAGCCAGGCCGTGGGCGAGCGTCTGGGTGTAGACCTCGGACCCGGCGTTGTAACGCATCGGGTATCCGTGGATGACCTGGAGGATCTTCACGCCAGCTCCTCGCGAGCGACCTCGCCGCGATGCGCACGCAGCTCGCCGATCAGTCGTGCGAGGCCGTCGCGCAGTGGGATCGCGGCGCGCCAGTCAAGCAGGTCGGCGGCGCGCGTCGGGTCACCATAGAACCTGGCGACGTCGAAGGTGCGCGAAGGCGCCTCGATGATCGGGGAGCGCGAACCGGTGAGCTCCAGGACGAGCGTGGCGAGCGCGCCAAGGCTGGTCGGTCGACCCGTGAGCAGGTGCACGGGCGGCAGCGTCTCGCCCCGGTCGAGCGCGCGCATGATCGCGAGCAGGCCGCCAACGGCGTCATCGACATGCGTGAAGTCGAACGTGTTCGTGGCGCCGTCGACGCGGAGCGGTCGGCCCTCCAGGGCGGCGCGAGCAAATGCCGGCACGACCCGGTCGGCGTGATCGTCGGCGCTGCCGTAGACGTTCGACAGGCGGACGACGGCGGTGTGCAGTCCGGCGGCGCGCGCGTCGAGGACAAGGCGCTCTCCGGCGACCTTGGACCGGCCGTAGACGTTCACGGGCGCGAGTGGCGCGTCGTCGGCCACGGGGAGCTGGCCCGGCTCGCCGTAGACCTCCCGGCTGCTCGCGAACACGACCCATGGCCGGCCCGGAGAAGCGATCGCGGCGTCAAGGACGGTCCGCGTCCCGTCGACATTGGTTGCCCAGCAGCGGGCGGGGTCCTGCTCGCCCCAGATGACGCGAGATACCGCGGCGAGGTGGACGATGCCCACGCATCCGTCCACCGCGCGTGCGACGTCCTGAGCATTGCGGATGTCGCCGCGCGCAGGTGGCTCCGCGCGGAGATCGAGTGCCGCGATCGAGCAGCCATCGTCGCGCACGGCCGTGGCAAGTCGCGCTCCAACGAGCCCCATGTTCCCGGTAATCAGTACTCTCGGCACAGGGCGACGATACGACAGACCGCGCAAGGCCGATCCGAAGGGGTGCCGAAGTCGCCAGCGTCCTCCTAGGATCCGACCGGGCTCCGGCTCACCGTCAACAACCTATGCGGGCACGAGCTGGCCGGTCTGCGGATCAAGCTCGAGGAACGCGATGCGGCGCAAGAGGGTGCTAACCGCGGCGTCCCGGAGGAACGCCTGAGCGAGCTCGCGGGTTGGGGCGTGCTCGGGATCCTGCTTGCCGCGTTCGACGACGATCCAGATGTCGGCGAAGGGGCCAGGCGTGTCCGCAAGGCGCTCGAAGTGGTCGGGGTAGAACCGAGCAAGGCGTCGACGTTGGTGTGGAGTGATCAGCTCGCTCGCGTAGGTGAGGGCCTGCACGAGGCCGAGGTATGCGCCGACGTCGCTCACGGACTTCACCTCGACGATAATCGGCAGCGACTGATCGTCGTCGTCGGAGGCGAGCAGGACGTCGATGCCGCCGGCACCGGAGCTGCGCGCATCCGTCATGGTCGTGCGCAGCGGGGCGAGTTCGCGCGCGACGAAGACGTACTCCCACGGCGCCACGAGCTCACCGTCATCGAGTTGCCGCGCTACGCTGCGCGCGAACGTGTCGTCGTCCGAGGGCTTTCGATTGCCCTCGCCCATCCACCCCTCGCGCAAGTTGCGATAGGTCGCGAGCTGTCCGACGGCGCTGGCGAACAAGCCGGCGAGATGACCAGCTGATACCGGCGTCGCAGCACGGCCACGGACGCGAAGGTCATCGTAGTGGTTCCGCAAGTCGGTCGTCGGCGCGCTCGATGGATTGCATAGCTCCGGATCTGCGTCGAAGCGTGCTGCCAACTCGCACCAGAAGGCCGTCTCCTTGTGAGAGACCTTGCCGGGAGGCGTGTCGCCGCGCTCCAAGTACCAGCGGAGCGCCTCATAAGGGACGAAGGTGTAACCTCGCCGCTCCTCTCCGACACCTGCCAACGAGTGCTTCTCCGTGGTCGGGGCCGACAACCCTCGCAGAATGACCTGGTCCCCGCGCGGCGAGACGTGGAACCACTGCCCGTTCGGCGCGCGCGCAAGCCCCCTACACACATCTCCGGCGCTCTCAGGTGTGATCTCGAAGGGACGGTCACGCTTGGGCGGGAGGTCAGACACGCCACCATTCTCCGTCGTTCTTGCGATCGACGCGAGGGAAGAACTCAGGGAAGCGATCGGTCGCGAAGCTGTGGATCGGCACCACGCGCTGGGGCGCGAGCCCGTCGACGAGCCGCTGCAGGTCGGCGATGAAGGCGTGGCCGCTCGCGTGGTGAATCGCCAGCGGGATGCCGCGGTCGGCGAGAAACGTGGAGAGCGCGACACCCGACGGTTCGCGAAGGTAGCCGGGCCACATCGACCAGACCGCTGTGGCGCCATCGAGACATCCGGTGCGCGCAAGCTCGTCGCCCATCGAGGCGCGGAACAGCAACACCAGCTCGCCGCGCCGGGCGGCGAGCTCCTCGCCGTAGATGCGTCGCGAGCGAACCGCTTCGACGCGCTCGAACGCGCGCGCACGGATCACTTTGGTTCGCTGCGCCTGGGGCACGTACACACGGACGTGCTCCCAATGGGCCTGCGGGATCGTCTCGCGGCCGGTCGCGGCGGCGATCGCAGCCGTGTAGAGATCGACCACGAGGTCACGACCCGCGGAGACGCCGGCCTTGTAGACCGACACGAGCCGGTCGATGTTCTGCGGTGAGAACATCGCAAGCACAAGGCCGGGCGACGTGACGCAGGTCTGGCGGAACGCGGCCTCGATATCCTCCTCGGACGCGCCGCGGTGCTCGGGTCCGCCGTCCGGCCGAACATGTGTGCCCTCCATCAGCAGCACGTCGATGTGCGCTGGCGGTCGACGCAGCAATTGGTCGAACAGCGCGGCCTTTCGCCCATGGGCGCGGAGGTCGCCGGTGTAGAAGAGCGCGCGGCCTTCGGCCTCGACCAGGAGCGAGTACGCGTCGAACGCGGAGTGATCGTTGAGGAAGGGTGTGATCGCGAAGGGGCCGAGCGTGAATGGCTCGCGATGACGCAGGTGCCCGGTAGGCGCTCGGGTGAGACCACTCGGACTGAAGAAGGCAGCCTCCCTGAGGATCGCCGCCGCCGCTTGTCCCATGTAGAGCGGCACCGATGCGTGGGCCTTCTCGAGCAAGCCGAAGTGATCGAGATGAGGATGCGAAAGGATCACCCCGAGCAGAGAGGGATCCACGTCGCGCAGCCCCGGGACCGGCGGCAACGGAACGTCCTCGTCCTTCGGCACGGTGATCGGCCGCCCGAGGTCGAGCACGAGTCGGGCCCCCTGGGCTTCCATCTCGATGCAGCTTCCCCCGACCTCATGCGCGCCACGGTGAATGCGGACTCTCATCGTGCCTTCCCTGAACGAGGACATCGTTCCGGGTGCGTCTGACACCAGGACTCGTCAGGCGCCGGTCAGGCAACCGCCACGAACGGGCACGCGCGCGACGGGCATGCGCGGCACGGTCGAGCCGCGCACGGGTCTGCACGATCGGCGCGGTTCGAGCGCGAGCGGAACACGTAGAGCGCCTGCTGGACGAGGCGCGGCGAGCGCGCCGGCAGGTCGCGCCGGAATCGACGAAGATCGATTTGGTCGGCGACCGCGACGAGCCACGCTGCCATGCGATCGTACGTGCGCGGGCCTCGACCGCGCCGGAGGTGATCGATCACCCGGCCGACGTTGGCGTCGACGACGACGAGGCGCGAGCCGTCGATCTCGGGCCGCCACGGCGCGAAGCCCGGCGTCAACTCGGGCACCGACAGCGCGCTCACGTACATCGCAGCCAGCTTGGGACCGATCCGGTGGATCGCCGCAAGGCGCGTGGCGAGCACGCGGGCGCGCTCGGTCGGCGATGGCGTCGCGGCGCACGCTTCGTCGAACCATCGGCGCAGCCCTCCCGGGCCGATGTGCAGCCAGGCCGACGTCGGCAGCATGCCCATGTCCCCCATCCGCCGGATCGCCAGGGTCGCGTCCTTGACGTGGCAGCGGGTCCGCGGACGGTGATGGCAGGTCGCGGTACCGCGGTCGAAGTCGCGGCGAACGTCGCAGCTAGCGTCGAAGTCGGCCGCGTCGCGTAGCCGCTCGCATCGTCCTTCGGTGACGAGCACGCGTAGTCGGGTGGTCGACGTAAGCGCACGCGCCGCGCGGGCCGGCATGCCGCGCTGGATCCCCATGATGTCGACATCGCGACGCGCCTGGTACAGCCCCATGAGGACCAGCAATTGGAAGAGCGCGCGGTCATCGCGGGCGCGGAGCGCATCGAGGTCCACGGCGAACGGGCCCACCCGCGCCGGGTCGGCGAAAAAGGGGACCACGCCCGGGCCCTCCAGCTCGCCGTACGCGTTTTCAAGGTACCAGGCAACGATCCGCCGAACTTCCTCGACGAGGCGGCCCGAAGGAGCAGATCCCGGCACGTCCCCAGGTATCACGGGCCCAGGATGGGTCCAACTTTCCTCAGAAAGATCGTATGGTTCCGACCACTCACACCAGGGGTGTGGTCGACGAAACCTGGCCGCCGGGATCTCTCCGTCGGCCGCCTTCGCTATTCTCAACGATCCCAAGGGACGGGGCCCATGGATTCCAACGAGCTCAAGGCCGTGGCAATGATCGGCGGTCCGGGACGGCCGGTACTGATCGGGGTTCGCCCATTCCACTTCGTCGCCCCGAACGCCTGGGAGACCAGCGGCGTGGTGGGAGCTCCAAGCTGATGGCGCCCCCGCTTTCACATCAAGTCGCCGACCAGATCGAGCAGGCGAGGCAGCTGTACCACCGGCTCGTCATCGTCGCCGGCCCACCACGCTCCGGGAAGACCAGCGCGCTGCGCGACCTGCACGAGGAACGCGGCTGGCCGCTCGTGAACATCAACCTCGCGCTCTCGGAGAAGCTGCTCGAGCTCACCACGAAGCAGCGCGCGCTTCGAGTGGCGAGGATCGTCGACGATATCGTCCATGAGCACGCCGGTGACACGGTCCTCTTGGACAACATCGAGATGCTCTTCCACCCGGACTTGAAGCAGGACCCGCTTCGCCTCCTGCAGAGCCTCTCGCGGAACCGCACCATCGTGGCGACATGGCGCGGTCTACACGTCGGCACATCGCTGACGTACGCGGCACCCGACCACCCCGAATTCCGGCGCTTCGAGGAACCTCAGGCGCTCATCGTTTCCAGCGGGGACGTCCCCGGCAGCAGCGGAGCGGCGTCTGCCCAGGAGAACTCGGCATGAAGTACGCGGACCTCATTCAGTTCGACCCCATCGAGACCGTCGTTCAGCTCCGCGAAGCCGACCGCGCGGCCAGCGCTCGTCGCCTCGTCGAGACGTTCGTCATCTCCAACCGAATGGGCGAGCAGCTCGCGGACCTCGTCCTCCCGCAGCTCCAGTTCGAGACCCCGGCCGACAACAAGGGCCTCCTCGTTGTGGGCAACTACGGCACCGGCAAGTCGCATCTGATGGCCGTCATCTCCGCGATCGCGGAGCATGCCGAGCTCGCGAGCGTACTCACCAACCCCGCAGTGGCGGACAAGGCCTCGCTCGTCGCCGGGCGGTTCTTCGTCATCCGAGCCGAGATCAACTCGTCGATGCCGCTGCGGCAGTTCGTCATGGAGACGCTCCAGGACCAGCTGTCAGGACAAGGCGTGCACTTCGACGTGCCGCCCGAGGATCAGGTCAAGAACCACAAGGATGTGTTCGCCTCCATGATGGCGGCGTTCACCGCGAAGTTCCCCAACAAGGGGCTCCTCTTCGTTCTCGACGAGCTGCTCGACTACCTCCGCTCCAACCGGGAGCAGGAGCTGATGCGCAACCTGAACTTCCTCCGTGCGGTCGGGGAGTTCGCCAAGGGCTCGCGCTTCCGCTTCATCGCCGGTGTCCAGGAAAGCCTCTTCGACAATCCGCGCTTCCAGTTCGCAGCGGAAAGTCTCCGGCGGGTGAAGGACCGTTTCGAGCAGATGCGCATCGCTCGCGAGGATGTCGCACACGTCGTCGCCGAGCGGCTCCTCAAGAAGGACGCGAAGCAGCAGGCGCTGGTGCGCGAGCACCTGACCAAGTTCGCGCCGCTCTACGGCTCGATGAACGAGCGGATGGACGAGTTCGTTCGTCTCTTCCCGGTGCACCCCGCCTACCTCGACACCTTCGAACGGGTCTACGTCGCGGAGAAGCGCGAGGTCCTCAAGACGCTGAGCGCCGCGATCCGGCGGTTGGTCGCCGAGAGTGTTCCCGCCGACGAGCCCGGCCTCATCGCTTACGACTCGTACTGGCAGAACCTGAAGGACAACCCTTCGTTCCGCTCGGTCCCGGAGATCCGCGACGTCATCGAGAAGGCGGACGTCCTCGAAGCGCGCATTCAGCAGGCCTTCACGCGGCCGCAGTATCGCCCGGCTGCGCTGCGCATCATCCACGCACTCTCGGTCCACCGGCTGACGACCAGCGACATCTTCGCTCCCATCGGTGCCACGGCCGAAGAGCTACGAGACGACCTCTGCGTGCTCATGCCGCTGCCGGAACGCGACGCGGAGTTCCTCAAGACCGTCGTCGAGACCGTGCTCCGCGAGATCGTGAAGACCGTCAGCGGGCAGTTCCTGTCGTTCAACCGCGAGAACGGCCAGTACTACCTCGACCTCAAGAAGGACATCGACTTCGACTCGCTCATCGAAAGGCGGGCGGAAACTCTCAGCGACTCCCAGCTCGACCGCTACTACTTCGATGGTCTTCGCCGCGTCGTGCTCGAAGACCCGGAAGCACCGCCCTACGTCTCCGGCTACCGCATCTGGGAGCACGAGCTCGAATGGCGCGAGCGCAAGGCGGGCCGCAGTGGCTACCTCTTCTTCGGCGCGCCGAACGAGCGATCCACCGCACAGCCGCCACGCGACTTCTATATCTACTTCCTCCAGCCGTTCGAAGCACCGTACTTCAAGGACGAGCGCAAGCCCGACGAGGTCTTCTTCCGGCTCACGCACCGTGACGAGGAGTTTGACCGTGCGCTCAAGCTCTACGCGGGTGCGCGCGAGCTCTCGGCCACGGCGTCGGGCAGCAACAAGAAGATCTACGACGACAAGGCCCTGGAGCAACTGCGGACGATGACCCGCTGGCTTCAGGAGAAGCTAACCACTGTCTACGAGGTCACGTACCAGGGCAAGGCGCGAAGCCTTGGCGAGCTCCTCCAGACGCTGTTCGCTCGTGCGCCGTCGCGTGGCGGTGTCCGGGACTACGTCGATGTCGCGGCGGCGGTCTCGCTGTCCACCCACTTCACCGACACCGCGCCCGACTACCCGATCTTCGATACCCCCATCACCCGCGCGAACCGCGGGCAGGCGGCACAGGACGCGCTGCGCTGGATCGCCGGTAGCGTCAAGAGCAAGCTCGGCGCGTCCGTCCTCGATGCACTCGAGATGCTCGACGGCGACCAGCTCCGCCCGCGTGAATCTCGCTACGCGAAGCACATCATCGAGCTGCTGGGGGCCAAGGGCGAAGGTCAGGTGCTCAACCGCTCCGAGCTCGTTCAAGAGCAGGCCGGAGTCGACTACTGGAGCCGCTTCCGGCTCGAGCCGGAGTTCCTCGCCGTGGTCCTGGCGGGGCTCGTGCACAGCGGGGACGTGGTCCTGAGCATCACCGGGAAGAAGATCGACGCCGGCGCCATCGACCAGTTCGCGAAGCTGTCGGTGAATGACGTCGCCCAGTTCAAGCACATCGACCGCCCGCGCGACCTTCCGCTCGGCGCCCTCCAGGAACTCTTCGCCCTGCTCGGCGTACCCAAGGGGCTGATCGTCAACCCCGCCAAGCGCGATGACGCAGTAACGCAACTCCAGGCCAAGGTTGCCGAGCTGGTCAACAAGGCCGTCCTCACCCACGCCCATGTGGCCGACATGGTCCTGTGGGGAAAGCCCATCCTCTCGGAGCAGGAGCAGACCGAGTGGCGCCAGCGCTTGGGCGATCTGAAGCGCTTCCTGGAATCGCTCCAGGCCTTCAACACGGCCGGCAAGTTGAAGAGCTTCCCGCACGACGTCGCGACCATTCGGGCGCAGCGTCCGGGGCTCGCGCTCGTACGTGAGGTCGAGGAGCTCGGCGAGCTCGTGCAGCAGGTGGGCCCCACGACCTCGTACCTGGGAAAGGCCGAGGCCGTGCTCCAAGCTGGTCACCCCTGGGTGGACCAGATGCGCGAGCGTCGCGGCGAGCTGATGGCCAAGATCACGAGCCCGAAGCACCGCGCCGACTCGGGTTTCCAGCGTGCCCTCGGCCAGGCACTGGTGGAGCTCAAGACGGCCTACCACGACGCCTACCTCCAGAGCCACGCGCAGTCGCGACTCGGCGCGACTGACGATCAGCGCAAGGCGCGACTCGGCCAGGACCCTCGCCTCAAGCAGCTCCAGCAGCTCTCGACGGTCGAGATGATGCCGACCCAGCAGCTCCGCGACTTCCAGAACACGCTCTTCGGACTGAAGACGTGCTTCAGCCTGACCAAGCAAGACCTCGGCGCCGATCCCATCTGTCCGCACTGCGCATTCCGTCCCGTCGAGGAGCCCTTCACGGGGACGAAGGCGGGAGACCAGATCGGACAGCTCGATGCCGAGCTCGACGACATGGTGAAGAGCTGGACGAACACGCTGCTCGCCAACCTCGAGGACCCGACGGTAGCCGGTAACATCGAACTGCTCGGCGCCGGAAAGGGCCGCGACGCCGTTGTTGCCTTCCTGAAGGCCAAGAGCCTGCCCGACCCCGTGAGCCCAGGCTTCGTGAAGGCACTCCAGGAGATCCTGAGCGGGCTCGAGAAGGTCGTGCTCACCGAGGCACGGTTGCGGTCGGCACTCACCGACGGCGGGGTCCCGTGCACGGTCAGCGAGCTGAAGGAGCGCTTCGACGCCTTCGTCTCCGACTTGACAAAGGGCAAGGATACATCCCGCGTCCGCGTCGTCGTGGAGCGTTAGGATGACGGATACCGCTGCCGAACAGTGGCCGCTGTGCCGCAGTAACCTCCTCTACCCAACCCCCGTCGCCATCGCGTGCGGGCGGGTCACCATTCCGGCCATCGAGTCTTCAACTCGACTGGAAACAGAAGAGCTCGTGTTCCAGCGTCTCGTCGAACAGAACGAGGCAGACACCGCCTCGCGCAGCAACTCAGGGAGAAGCTAGGATGAGCAGGCAGCAGGATCTTAGCTTCGCGAAATCAGGCGCCAACAGGGGGCCTGTCGAGTGCTTGGGCATGAGCTTTGAGAACGACGACGCTCGACGAGCACACTTTCTGCGGCTGCTACGTGAGAAGCTCCAAGATCCAGAGTTCCGCAGGACCGCGGGGTTTCCGAATGGGAGCGACGACGCCATCCTACGGATGTCTGACCCACCGTACTACACGGCATGTCCGAACCCATTCCTGGAAGATTTCATCCGCCTGCATGCGGCGCCCGACGACGCGGCCGCGGCCTACGAACGGGAGCCGTTCGCAGTTGATGTGAGCGTCGGCAAGACAGACCAACTCTTTCAACTTCACAGTTATCACACCAAAGTTCCCTACTTAGCCATCGTCCCCTCGATCCTGCATTACACGCGGCCGGGCGACCTGGTACTCGATGGGTTCAGCGGGTCTGGCATGACGGGGCTCGCAAGTCAGTGGTGCGGCCTCGCACCGCGTGAGTATCAGCAGGAGCTTGAAGCTCTGTGGAAATCGGAAGGTCGCCGACCGCCGGAATGGGGCTACCGACGGGCGGTTCTCAATGATTTGAGCCCAGCGGCCACATTCATTTCCGCCGGATTCAACATTCCGTTCGATCCGAATGCCTTTGAACGTGCGGCGGCGCAGATGCTCGCGGAGGTAGAGCAAGAACTCGGCTGGATGTATGAGGTACTCCACACCGACGGAAAGAGGAAGGGGCGAGTCAATTACACCATCTGGAGCGAGCTGTTCTCGTGCCCCGAATGTGCGGGCGAGGTGAACTTCCTCGCCGAAGCCGCAGACCCCGAAAGCACGGGCCCAAAGAAGGCGTTTCCGTGTCCACACTGCGCGGCAGAACTCAACAAAGATCGACTCGAGCGCCGCTTTGACACGCGCCTCGATCCAATCACCGGGGAGACGTGGAAGCGGATCGCGATGCGCCCTGTCATCGTGAACTACAGCCTCGGCGAGTCAACGCACGAGCGCCCCGTCACAGATGCTGACCTCGCCGTACTATCTCGCATTGATGAGCTTCCGTATCCGGCCGAAGCCCCCAGCGTGCCATTTCCGCTCGCCGAAATGTACCACGGGTCCCGACTCGGACCGAAGGGATTCACGCGATCCCATCATCTGTTTCTTCCTCGCGCGATTCACTCGATCGCCTTGCTGTGGCGAAAAGCCAATGCCGTCACCAGCCCACGAATCCGCAGAATGGCGCTCTTCCTCGCAGAACAGGCGGTCTGGACCATGGCTGTGCTCAACAGGTTTCAGCCGCAGGGCTTCAAGCAGGTCAACAAGTTCCTAAACGGTGTGTACTACGTACCATCGATTCACTGCGAAGTCTCACCGTCCTACGCGCTCGCGGCGCGTGGGAAGCGCATCGCGCGCGCCATCGCGAAGCTTGGCGCGCGCCCCGACACGTCCATGGTGTCTACTGGAGATTGCGCAGCAATCCCGATCCCTCCAGCATCGATCGACTACGTCTTCACAGACCCCCCGTTCGGCGAGAATATCTACTACGCGGATTTGAACTTCCTTGTCGAGGCGTGGCATGGCGTGATGACCGCCACCGCAAACGAGGCCATCGTTGACGAGGCCAAAAAGAAGGGCGTGCATGAGTACCAAGAGCTAATGCGACGCTGCTTCGAGGAATACCACCGTGTGCTCAAGCCCGGCCGGTGGATGACTGTCGTCTTCAGCAACTCGAGCAACGGAATCTGGCGCGCAATCCAGGAGGCAATGGGCACGGCGGGATTCGTCGTCGCCGACGTGCGTACCCTCGACAAGAAGCAGGGCTCGTATCGGCAGGTCACCAGTTCGGCCGTGAAGCAAGACCTCGTCATCTCGGCCTACAAGCCGACCGACGCGCTCACCCACCGCTTCGAGCTCGGTCACGCCACGGCGGAAGGAGCATGGGCCTTCGTCAAGGAGCACCTCGGCAACGTGCCCGTCTTCGTCGGGCGCGCTAGCGAAGGGGAAGTCGTCGCGGAGCGTACGGCGCAGATGCTGCTCGACCGGATGATTGCCTTCCACGTGCAGCGTGGTATCAGCGTCCCCCTGTCGGGCCCAGAGTTCCTTCAGGGCCTCGCGCAACGATTCCCCGAGCGTGACGGGATGTACTTCCTGCCCGACCAGGTGGCGGAGTACGACCGCAAGCGTACGAGTGTCAGCGAGCTGCGCCAGCTCAGCCTCTTCGTGAACGACGAGGCGAGCGCCATCCAGTGGGTGCGGCAGCAGCTTCAGGACAAGCCCCAGAGCTTCCAGGACCTCACGCCTCAGTACATGCGCGAAGTCCAAGCCTGGGCGAAGCACGAGGAGACAGTCGAGCTGAAGACCATCCTCGAGCAGAGCTTTCTTCACTACGACGGTCGCGGTCCCGTGCCGAGCCAGATCCACCGCTATCTCTCGACGAACTACAAGGACCTCCGTAACCTCGAGAAGGACGACCCTCGGCTTGTGGACAAAGCCCGTGACCGCTGGTACGTGCCAGATTCAAGCAAGCAGGCGGAGCGCGAAGCCATTCGCGAGAAGGCGCTGCTTCGCGAGTTTGAGGAATACAACGCTAGCACGCAGCGCAAGATCAAGGTTTTCCGCACCGAAGCGGTGCGTGCAGGCTTCAAAGCTTGCTGGCAGGAGCGTGACTACAGGACGATCGTCAAGGTCGCCGAGAGGCTGCCTGATGCTGTGCTCCTAGAAGATGAGAAGCTCCTCATGTACTACGACAATGCGCGTACGCGCCTCGGAGACCAGTGAGGCAATGGCTGGCAACTCATTCGTTCGAGGCGAGAATTACGTGGAACTCAACTTGGTCTCGCATCAGCCACGCACAGCCGTGGTTCCGGGCGGAGCCAGAGGCGACCTTCAATGCCTAGCCTGACTTCAGCCGAGGCGCTACTCGGTCGTCCCGGGCAGGGCCTCCCTCTGCCCGGTGCTATCAAGAAGACGCTTTCAGGGTACCAGGGGCAAGCGTTCATTCGACTTGGGTTTGCCTACGCAAGCAGCGCCGGGGTCCACGTGCTACTCGACAGCCTTGCTGGCCTTCAAGCTTGGCAACGGTCAGATAAGCACTGGCTGTTCGGTGTGCACCATGGAGTGACAGAGCCGGCTGCAATCCGCCAAGCCCTGCGGGGCAGTCGCTCTAGAGTACGGTTGTATGTCGGCGGCAAGAATCTAAGCCGAAGAAGCCTCTTTGGCTCGCCGATGTTTCATGCGAAGGCTGCAGTTCTCGAGAGTCGCGGGAAAGGCGGCCCTGCTGTGTTTCTTGGCTCCGCCAACCTCACCTCGTCAGCGATGGGTGCCTCGGCAAGGAACTTTGAGGCGGGATCCTATGTCAAAGGCCACGCAGCCCAATTGATGCTGAGGAACCACCTCGATGATTGGTGGTCAATGATCTGGCAGAGTTCCGTTGATGCGGACGACCGCCTTATCGCCAAGTACGCCGAGTTCAGGGATGAGTTCCTCTCGAGGAATCCTCTCCTGATAGACCAGGCAGACCCTCCGCCTGGTTCTCATGTTGGCGGTGCACGGTGCCTATGGATAGAGGCCGGTGCCATGTCTGGTGGGTCTCGGAACCAGGTAGAATTCAACCGCGAGTTGGCGGCATTCTTCGGTGAAGTCACGAAGATCAGTCGGCCGGTCCGCATCAAGATTCGAGATTCGATTTGGAATAGTCGTCCGCTTACGCCAAAGACGACGACATTTGGAGTTGATATCTGGCGCCTGAGCCTTCCGACGCTTTCCACCGGGGGCCTGGACTACCCGAGCACGGTACTTGCCTTCGAGCGTGGGAGTGACTCTGACGGGGAGTACTTCGTTCTACGCACGGCTCATCCGAGTTCGAAGTTGCACGCACAGTGGCGCTTGAAGGCACTCAGAACCGGCCATGCGGGAGTCACAAGTGGTCAACGGGCGTACGGATTCTTCGGGTAGAAGCGATGCGAATAGGTGACTGGTGCTACAGCCTGGATCACGGCGAGCCTGGGCGGGTCGTCGCGCTCGACGTCGTTTGGGGTGAGGAGACCGCCCACGTTTGGCTCGCCCGGCGCGACGCCGTCGTGCGCTTGCACCAGAGCCGCTTGCAGCCGCTCGCAAGCGCCGTCGCGCCATCACTCGACCAACTCTGCTACGTCGCCTCGGCAGCCCGGATCCTCGACGCGTTGGAGCGCGATGCGCTAGTCGCTCCGCTCGAGGGCTCGGTCATCCCGCTGCCGCACCAGCTCTTCGCGCTCCAGCGAGCGATGTCCACGGACCGAGTTCGGTACCTGTTAGCCGACGAGGTCGGCCTTGGCAAGACGATCGAGGCTGGTCTCATTCTGCGGGAGCTCAAGGTTCGCGGCCTCGCCAAGCGCATTCTCGTCGTCGCGCCCGCGGGGCTCACGAGCCAGTGGGTCAGCGAAATGAAGACCCATTTCAGCGAGGACTTTCGGCTGGTGCAGCCAGGCAACTTCCTCGCGTGGCGACAGCTCGCTGGCGTCGACGAGAATGAGAATCTTTGGCGTCTTCACGATCAGGTCGTGTGCCCGCTCGACTCGATCAAGCCGATGGACACGCGCCGGGGCTGGTCGCGGGAGCAGGTGGTTCGGTACAACCGCGAGCGCTTCGAAGATCTGGTCTCTGCCGGGTGGGACCTCGTGATCATCGACGAGGCCCACCGACTTGGAGGTAGCTCCGAACAGGTCGCCCGTTTTCGGCTCGGCGAGGCCCTGGCGCAGGCGTCTCCCTATCTCCTGCTTCTCTCGGCCACGCCACACCAGGGCAAGACCGACGCGTTCCGACGTCTCGTTGCGTTCCTGGACGCGGACGCGTTGCCGGATGACGAGTCGGTAACGCGCGACAACGTCGCGCCCTACGTCATCCGGACGGAGAAGCGCCGCGCCATCGACGCCGATGGCAAGCCGCTCTTCAAGCCACGCTACACCCAGATCGTCTCTGTGGAATGGGACGTCTCGCGCCAGGAGCAGCGAGCGCTCTACGAGGCGGTGACGGAGTACGTCCGTGAGGGGTACAACCAGGCGCTTCGCGACAAGCGTGCGGCCATTGGGTTCCTGATGATCCTGATGCAGCGGCTGGTGACGTCGAGCACGGCTGCGATCAGGACGGCCCTCGAACGGCGACTCGAGGTGCTGGAGTTGCCTTCGGGGCAGCTCTCGCTTTTCGGTGAGGATGTGGGCGAGGAGTGGGTCGAGCTCGACGGGCAGGACCAGATGGAGTCGCTCCTCCAGAGCAGGCTCAAAGGGCTCAAGAACGAACGCGCGGAGGTCGAGCTCCTGCTGTCCGCCGCGCGGCGCTGTGAGGCCCGCGCGCCGGACGTGAAGGTCGAGGCGCTGCTCGCGTGGATTCAGAAGCTGCAGCGCGAGGAGAACGACCCTGCGCTCAAGGTCCTGGTCTTCACCGAGTTCGTTCCTACCCAGACGATGCTCGCCGAGTTCTTGCGGCAGCGCGGGTACACGGTGGCCTGCCTCAACGGCTCGATGGACCTCGAAGCACGCAAGTCGGTGCAGCGAGCGTTCGCCAGGGACGCGCAGGTACTCATCTCCACGGACGCCGGCGGCGAGGGCCTCAACCTCCAGTTCTGCCATGTCATCGTGAACTTCGACCTGCCATGGAACCCGATGAAGCTCGAACAGCGCATCGGCCGGGTCGACCGCATCGGCCAGAAGCACGTTGTGCGCGCGCTCAACTTCGCGCTCGAGGATACCGTCGAGCTTCGAGTGCGAGAGGTGCTCGAGGAGAAGCTACAGCGCATCCTTGAAGAGTTCGGAGTCGACAAGCTCTCCGACGTGCTCGACTCCGAAGAGGGGGGCGTTGACTTCGAGCAGCTCTACGTCGGTGCCGTCCTCTCGCCTGGAGAGGCCGAAGCGCGGGCAGAGGCGCTGGCCGAGTCCATCCGTGTTCGCGCGCGCTCCGCTCGCGAGGGCGCGGCGGTGCTGGCTGCGACTGAGGCGCTCGACCCTTCGGCCGCCAAGAAGGTCGCTCGGCACCAGATGCCGTTCTGGACCGAGCGCATGACCATTGCGTGGCTGCGCACGCAGGCCGCAAGCGGAGCCGCCGTGCAGATCAAGGGGCCCGGTGTTTACGACCTTGCATGGCCTGGCGGCGGGATGACGTTCGCGGCTTCGTTCAGTCGTGCGGCCGCCGACGATCCCGGAAAGACGCTCCTCACGATCGAAGACCCACGCGTCCGTGGCCTGACCACGCGGATCCCGCCCTACGCGCCGGGCATGCGAATCTCCCAGGTCGTCATCCCTGGCGTGTCGGACAAGGTCGGGGGCTTCTGGTCCCTGTGGCGCGTGGGCGTCTCGACCTTCGAAGGCCGAGAACAGCGCGTTCTGCCGATCTTCGTCACGCACGAAGGGCAGACGCTTGGACCCACGGCGCGAGCGGTGTGGGACCGCCTGGTCGACCCTACCGACGACCTCGAAGTGCTACCACCGGCCGCGACGGCCGACGGATCGGCGGAGCGCGCGTTCGAGCAGTCGCGATCGGCGGCGGAGCAGCAGGGGAAGGGTGCGTTTCACGAGCTCCTGCAACGTCATCGCGACCGCTTGGCGGTGGAGTCGCGAAAGATGAACGTCGCGTTCGCCGCTCGAAGGCGCGCGATCGAGCGGCTCGGGCTGCCACAGGTTCGTGACTTTCGCCTCGCACAACTCGCGGAAGAAGAGGTCGCCTGGCGGCGCGACATGGAGGCACGAGAACACGGACTTCCCGAGCTGAGCCCGATGCTGCTCGTCGCGGTTGTACGCATAGGGAGTGCGGCATGACGCACCGACGTGACGGCTGGCGCGGTCCGATCCTGCAGCACTTCAGCGAGGCGAGCGCGAAGGCCGGACGGCTCACCGTGGTGAGCGACCCCGATGAGCTGCTCACGGAGCCCGGGGTCGTCGAGCGGCTAGCCGAGCGCGGGTTCGAGCTCATCACTTTCGGAGACCCGGTCGCCTTCCGTTACGCCTACGAGAGCCGATTCCGCCAACACTGGGACCGAGGCGAGGCGACGCACCTGGTCGTGGTGATCCGCACCGGCCACCGGGACCTCAAGCACATCCCGCACGACCTGCTCGAGGAGGCGCGGGAGAGCGGACGCGTATTGTCGTTCAGCCTCGTCCACCTCTTCCCAGCGCTGGCGCCCAATGTCGTGGCAGAGCTGGATCCGCAGCACTTCGATGCGATCGCCCAGGCGCTCGAGCACGCCAACCCCTGCAACCTTGGGACCAACGCCACCCGAGACTTCGTGCTTCGGCATGTCTTCGAGATCGCTCCCGAGCTGATCAAACAGCCGGCTGACCTGCTCCGCGTTCTGCTTCGCCGCCACTACAGTTCGCAGGTCTTTCCAGAAAGCCTGGACGCCCGCTTCATCGAGCTGCTCACGCAGAGCCCGAAGTGGCGGTCTTGGCCGCTCGACCGCATCGTGCCCGATCGCGAGGCGTTCCTGGCGTTCCTCGGCGAGCGCTGGCCGCACTTCCTCGTTGCCAATGGCCTGGAGGTGGTGCCAGGGCGTGAGCCGACGGGGCCAGGAATCGCGGGCCCGCTGGATCTCCCGTTCGACCACGACGACGTCCGTGTCTACATGGACAACCTCTTCGTCGAAGGGCTGCTCGAGCCAACGGCGGCAGTGCGTCCGCCCGATGACGACCGCTGGTTCGCCGTCGGGATCGCAGGCTCACGCGCGTCGAGCTCCGAGGCGAGGTTCTTCCACCTGCTCGACGAGCTCGGCGCCACGGTCCCGAGCCCGGACGAGGCCACGTACCAGGCGTGGCAGGACTACAGTCTGCGCTGGGGCACGTGGGTACGCTTGCGATGGCAGACCCTTCCGGACCGCAACTCCCAGAGCGAGGCCGACGCCGTTTCATTCGTGGATCGCGTTCAGGCGGCTTTCTCGACCTGGCTTCTACGGGGCTTCGGACCGATGTCCACGCTCCCCTACTTGCCGCGTCCGGTGCTCGGACATCATGTACCGCACTACCTCGCGCACCACCTCGGCCAGGCGGGCACTGAGCGCATGGCGCTGCTCGTGATCGACGGGATGGCGATCGACCAGTGGCGTATCCTTCGAGACTCACTCGACGGCCACCATATCGACGAGCACGCGATCTTCAGCTGGATCCCGACGCTCACGCAGATCGGTCGTCAGGCCATCTTCTCCGGGCGTATCCCCCTCGAGTTCGCGACCAGCATCGAGGGCACGCACCGCGAACCGCTGCACTGGTCGAACTTCTGGCAGGACCGCGGGCTGACCGATCGCGCCATTCGATACCTGAGGCCGCAGGGGAAGAAGGAATCGTTTGAGCCGCTTGCGGCAAGCATCATTGGCGCCGCCGACGATGGGGCCGTGCGCGTAATCGGTGCGGTCATCGGGCTCATCGACCAGAGCATGCACCAGGTCGGTCTCGGTACTCCTGGTTTGCATGGCCTGGTCGAGGTCTGGTCCCGAACCAAGCAGCTCGCACAGCTGGTGGACGCGTTGCTTCAGCGGGGCTTCACGGTGTTCATCACGGCGGACCACGGCAACGTCTTCGGGCGCGGGGTCGGCAAGCCCGACGTCGGAGCTACCGCGGAGCAGCGCGGGGAACGAGCCCACATCTTCCGCAACAAGAACTTCCGCGACAACACCGCGCCCCTGTATCCCAACGCCATCGAGTGGCCGCTGATCGGCCTGCCCCAAGACTACTTCCCGCTGCTCGCACCGTACGGGGCCTGCTTCATGCCGGAGGGCAAGGAAGCCGTGAGCCACGGCGGCATTGCGCTCGAAGAAGTCATGGTCCCGTTCGTCCGCATCACGGAGACCCGATGAGTCGGCGGGCGAAGATCGGCTTCGATCGGCGCATCGATCTCGAGTGGCTTGATGCCGCCGCTGATCAGGCCGCCGCAGGAGCACGGAACGACAAGATGCGCGCCTATCTTTGGAAGCGGCTCGATGGTGTGGTTAGCGGAGACAAGGTCAACAGCGCCCGAGGGAAGACAGTGACCGTCTTGAGCCACATCTGGGGCGACATTCCCGGGCCCGCATCGTCGCTTCGCGTGCGGGCAGCGGCTCAGCTCGTCGGCAGCACGGTGGACGAACGGCTCGCCCTGCATTGGGCGATGATGGTGGGCACCTATCCTGTGTTCACGGACGCCGCCGCCGCGATTGGGCGCCTCCTCGCGCTCCAGGGCAGCTTCACCCTCGCGCACCTCACGCGTCGTCTTGTCGGCGCTTGGGGTGAGCGCTCGACCCTCGAACGGGCCGGGCAGCGGATCATCCGCTCCATGGTTCAGTGGGGCGTGCTCCGGGACACCGCGACGCGTGGGATGTACGAGGCCGTGCCGCGACGACGGAAGGTCGGGCCAGCCGTCGGCACGGTGCTCATCGAGGCACTCCTCATCGATGCCGAGGAAGCGGCGGTCCCTCTCACCCAGCTCACCGGGCATCCCGCCGTCTTTCCCTTCGATGTCAACGTGAACGCCAGCCACGTTCGGGGCGCTTCGCAGTTCCGTGTGCATCGGCAGGGGCTCGACTCCGACTTCGTGGAACTGCAAGGCGGCAGAGCCTGATCCACCGTGACACGCGACTGGCGCGATCGCGGCGTCGTCTCATGCGCCATCGCTGGCGAACTTGATCCTCATGCTGGGCTCCCCGTAACTCCGCGCCCTGCGCCCCGGCTGGGGGTTGATGACCTCGAGCCGCCCCTCCTTCTCGAGCTCTGCGAGCACCTGCTTCTTGTAGTGCGTGCTCCGGAAGGGCGTTTCCGCGAGGACGAAGTCCTCGACCTCGGCAACCGTCGCCTCCGAGCCAGCGAACCGCTGGACGATCGCGCGGCGAAGCCCGGCGAAATCCGGCGCCGGCGTGAACAACAGCGTCTGCGCCGGATTCGTTGCGTCCGAGAACCGGAACGTGCCCGACTCGTCGACCTTCCACATCGCCTCCTTCATCTTCTCCATGCCCTTCTTGCTGTTCGTCGCGAAGAAGAGGAAGTAGTCGGTGGCGTCCTTCTTGTTGCGCATCTCGAACGAGCGCACGTATCGCGCGCCCGCCGCGTTCCGAAGCTGCGACACGTACAGACCGTGGAGAAACTCGCGACGCGCGCGAGCGTCGACGAACTCCGTAACGCCTCGCCATTCATCGGTGCCGAACAAGGCATCGAAGTTCTTGGTCTGATCGGGGTGCTCGATGAACCGATTGATCTCCTCGTACATGAAGTTGAACAGCACCTCGCAGCCCTGGTACGCGAGGATCTCCTTGACGAGCGCGAACGGGACGCCGGTCCACCCGAACGGATCGATGAACGCGAAGGTCGGAGGCAACGGCTTGTTCTTCTCGCGATGCGGGTCGAGCAGGTACTTCCGGAAACCCTCCTCGAAGCTCATCCCTTCGGCGATCCTTGTCCTGAAACTCGGCGGTCGCTCGAAAGCGTCGACGCACTCCTGAAGACGGGCGGCGCGCTTCTTGTCCTGCTCGATGAACAGGAACCGAACCTCGGTCGAGATCCTTGCCTGATGGCTCAGCGCCGCCTTGAGCGCGATGATCGGCGACCCCTCCTCGCCGTTGTCGTAGACACCGGGCCCCGCGAATCCGTCCACATACGCGATCGTCGGGAACCCGCCGAGGCCGAGAATCGCGCTCCATGCTTCCAGGTACCGGCGAAGGATTTCGTGCTTCGCACGAGTGTGCGGCTCCATCGGCCACACCGTCTTCGTCGGCGCCGGCACGATCAGCCCACCACCGCCAGTCGGGTGGGCGCGGCGTCTAGCAGCGCGGGCATGTCGTCCCAGGTACGCCCGTCGAGAACGCGTCCGTTGAGGTGCTTCCTCACGCCGCCCCACTGCTTGAAGAAGAACCGCACCCTGCTCGCCAGGCACTGATCGCGGATCGAACGAACCCAGGCGGGATCCATCGCGCGGGCGCCTGGTCCGCTCTCGCCACCCACGATCACCCAATGGATGCCGCGGAGATCGAGCCTCGCGATCGGCCCGAGCAACGGCTCAATGCTCAAGAACCGCACGGACGCCTCGATGCGGCGAAGATCATCGACGCGCGATGTGTACTTCTGATTCTCTACGCTGACGCCCATCCACACGTTGTCCGCGATGTCGATGGTCGATGCGAGCTTGGCCATACGAGCCGATCGCTTCGTGAGCACTTGGAACTGATGGTGCGAGGCGCGACGCATCACTCCGAACACCCGCCGCACGTAGGCATCGGGCACCTGCTCGTGGAACAGGTCCGACATGCTGTTGACGAAGATGCGGCGGCTGGCTCGCCAGCGAAGTGGCAGCTCGAGGGCCTCTGGCACGAGCCGCAGGTCGAAGCCCTGCTCGAACGGATGACCGGGGACACCGCGGAACCGCTCGGCGAACGTCTCCGCGTAGCAGTGCTTGCACCCCGGCGAGACCTTCGTGCAGCCACGCACGGGGTTCCACGTCGCGTCTGTCCACTCGATGGAGCTACTGTCTGACATGGCTCACTGAACGCACGAACAGTATCGATTTAGCGTGCCTGATGCAAGGGTTACGCGATCTGCGGCGGGATCGCGACGGGGTCACCGCACGTTTACGGTGCGACCGCCCTGCTCGGCGCAGCGGCGCGCCGCGTCCGCCGGCACGCCGGTGCTGTGCGCGTTGACGATCGGCACCTTCGTCGCCCTCGATCTCAACGTTCCCGGGATCGGCGACCCGACCAAGTCGGCCCATCCACGGCGATTGTCGCCGCGTGCGGCGACAATCGGCAGCGCGTCAGGAGACGGGATAGTTCATCGAGCGGCGTCATCCAGGTGCCTCTCGGATATCATCTCCGGCATGCATCGCGCCGGGGCAACGCGGGGCCTTCGCACGTGGTGATGGCCGATCTTAAGGATGGGCTGCGAGCCGGCGACCGCGACACGCCCGAGAACCCCGAGCGGTTCATCGAGGAACTGCGCCACGCCCGCGACCGGGACGCAACGCAGGACACCCGCGCGGCCGTTGAGACGCTCGTCGCCAACAGCGCCCCATGGGCATGGCTCTGGGTGTTCGAGTTGGTGCAGAACGCGCTCGACGCTGGCGCGAGCCGAATCCGCGTATCCCGCACCGAAGGCGGAGCGCGATTCGAGCACGACGGAGCAGAACGACTGTCGACGAAACACGTCGAAGGGCTCTGTGGCTTGGGACGCTCTACCAAGGGGCTTACGACGGTCGGGTTCATGGGCGTCGGTTTCAAGAGCGTATTCCATCGATTCCGACGTGTGGCCGTGAGCGCAGATTCTTGGCGCTTCCGGTTCCACATCGGCGTCCAAGAAGGCTACGAAGGCGCCCAGATCCCGCAATGGTTCGACGCCGTGCGTCCGTACTGGGACGCCGCTACAGAATCGCCTGGCGAGGGGTTCACGACGCGGTTCGATCTCGAGGACCCGTGGAGTGAGGGCGAGCTGTGGCTACAGGACCTTGGACACCTCGCGAACCGCTCGGACCCGACTCCGCTCGCCGTGCTTGGGTTGCGTCGGTTCGCGCGCCCACCTTCCGATCCCGACGGGCAGACCGTCGGCACAGAGCAACAGGAACTCGCGCTGGAACTCGAGGTCGCGGGCGAGGTTTGGACAGTCTGGCGCGATGTGATGCGGCGCGAGGTTCGAGTCGAAGGCCCCGACCTCATCGCGAGCGGGCGATGGCTCGTGCTCCGCCAACCCTACGAACCGAATCCGGCCGCGTTGCGGCGATTCGTCGAGGTGCGTCGCAACCTCGATCGCAACATCGCCCATGATCGACGCGTGGTGGAGCGCGAGGTCGTCGCGCTCATTCCGCTAGACGCGGACGGCGTTCCGCTGCGACGCGCTCGAGGCAACGCGTATGCGACCCTGCCGACCGCGGAGAAGGTGCCTTTCGCGATGGACCTGCAGGCCGACTGGTTCGTCGACCTCGCGCGCCAGGGACTCCGCGAGATCGAAGGCGATGCATGGCAGGAGCAGATCCTTGCCCAGTTGCCAGCGCTGGTCCGAGCCTATCTCGCCTGGGCGCGCGAGCTGCCGCGTGAGAAGCTCGCCCCCGCCCTCGAAGTCCTCTCGGCCGCGACCGCCGAAGACTCGCGAATCGCAGCAGCTCTGGCAGTGGAGCACCGTGTCGCCGCGTTGCGCGCAGCTCTCGACGACCTCGCGTTTGTTCCTGTCGTTCAGGGCGGCGTCGCGACACGCGCGTTGGCCACGCAGGCCCGGGCCCTTCCCTCTGCGTTTCACAAGCCGTTTGCCACTGACCCGGGGCTCCGCGCAGACGTGCTGTTCGGGCATCCGATCGTGGACGCGACGGCAGTCGGTGACCGCGCACGCTCGTTCTTTGGTTGGCTAGGTTGGTGCGGAACACTTGGCCCCGATGACGTCCACTGGCCTACGGCCTTGGAGGAGTGGTGGACGACTCGACCTGACGCCTCGCGCGACCAGGAGTTGCTCGTCCTCTGGGCGGCGCTCGAACGGATGTCGGGATGGGAGGCCCTACCCTCTGTGCGCACCGAGTCGGGACGATGGGTGCGTCCGGTTGACCTCCGGCGGTTCAACGAGGCGCCGCCCGAAGACGATCAGCCCGGCGGCGTCGCAGTCCGTCGCGCGCTCGGGGCTCGGCTGCCACGCGCCGACGAGGTTGTCCCGAGCCCGATGCGCGCGCGCGTGAACTCCAACGCTCCGGGCTCGACGTGGATCACTCGCAACGAGAAGGTTGAGCCCCTCACGGACGCGATCCGAGCAGCCTACGCGAGCATCGCCGACGACTCACCGCTCGACGAGGATGCGTTCTTCGCGCTCCCCGTCTGGGCGCTCTCGCGCGGCTCGAACCGCCATGACCTCGTCCGCTTCGTCCTCGCGGAGTCCGGCCAGGCGTTACCGCCGCGCGCGGTCCTCTTGGCGTGCGAGGGCGTCCAAGCGGCCGATGCACGGCGCAAACTGTTTCCCGAACTACCGGCTCTCGACGCGAGGCACCTCGCGACCGCGACCGATCGACCGGCCCTCATCGCATTCCTCGCCGCGGCTGGACTCCGCGGGAAGCTCGAACTCGGCGACCGCAGGGAGTACTTCGATGATCCACATACGACCGCAAGGACGATCGGTGTCGTCGGAGAGAGAATCACCGCATCGAACACTCGCGGCTACACAGTCCTCGACTCCGACTTCGCGTCTGGGATCGCGATCACGACGGCACCGCCGAATGCGGTGTGCGGCTGGTTAGAGGCGGAGTGGCCCGCGCTGCTCGGACGCGGGCGCAAGCGCGCACGTTGGAAGAACTACTCCGACTTCGAGGTCACCGGCGCGGCACTCACGTCCTGGGCCGAGCGGCTCGAATCGCTCGCGTGGGTCCGCTGTGATGATGGCGAGTATCGTCGTCCGCCCGACGTACTGCCGAAGCGGACCGCCGATCATGAAGACGCACCGGTCGCGACGATCTCCGACGAACTCATCGCGGCGCTCGCTGCCGAGGGTATCCGATGGGGACGAGACGTGCCGAAAGCACCGGCCCTCCGGCGCATCCGCCGGCTGGGGAGACGCTTCACCGTGGACGAGCTTGTCGGCGCGCTGGATGACGCCATGCCCTGGATCGCGGCGAATCCCGATGATGGGCCGCTGCTTGCGGCATGCCTTCCCGATGTGGACCTCGAAGGCCGGCCACTTGCGCGGTGGGTGCGCACGCTCGGCCCATCTGGGACGGCGCGGAGCCGCCTGGACGACTGGATCGCCGTGCTCCCACCGGTGCTCGCCGATCGACTGTCGCACGTGCCCGGTTACGTCATGAACGAGACGACCACGCCCGCAATGGCGCTGTCATTCGTCCGGCAGATCTGGGACGAGGTCGAGAACGGTAGCGAGCCAAAGCGCGAGCGACGCGAGTTTCTGCGGCCCGCGTACCGCTACATCGTCGACGATGCCGACGCCCGAGCGAAGCTTCGGGAAGATGTCCGAGCGCGTCCGGACCGTGTGTTCTTCTATGCCGGGCGTGACGGCTGGGTGCCCGCATCGCAGCGACCAGTCATCGACGACGTGTCGGATGAGCGAATCGCGGCAGCGGTGGCGCCGGGACGTCCGAAGCTGCGCCCCTCGCACTTCGTGGACGATGATCCGGCGCATCTGGTCACCATCGCGAAGACGCTCGAACTCGAGCGCATCTCGGACCTCGCGTCGGCGAACCTCCAAGTCATCGGGCGCGTTCAGGAGCCCACATGGGGAGTGCGGCTCCGCATTCTCCTCGATCTCCTCGCGAGGAACCGCTCTTCCGAAACGCCCCTGGCAATCAAGGATGTGATCTGGGTGGAGGCGATTACCCTACGAGCCGGCTCAAATGTCGTCGACCTCGGGGCACGGATCGACGAGGTCACCGGCACGCTCGCCGTGGTGGTCAACAAGAGCCGTTGGACGACGGATGTCGTGCCACTGCTCGTCGCGCGACACCGGCTATCGCAGAACGGCGCGGCGTGCGCGATGCTTTCGCTCGCGATTGCGACGGCGGACGACCCCTCGTCGTTCACCTCGAGCGCGCGCCGGCTCGCCCGCGAGCTCGACATAGAACTCACGAGCATCCCGGATCTCATCGAGCCCACACCCCCCCCCTCGCCCAGCGCTCCGACTACCGAATCATCGCCGGACACCGCCGCGCCCGAGCAGGACCCACGCGCCGCGTTGGCGCCCCAGACGTCGACTCCAGAGTCAGCCACGGCCCCAGACTTGTCGAACGCAGCGTCGGCACCAGACACTCTACCCTCGTCGCCGCACTCCGAGACCGTGACCAGTGATGCCCCAGGAGACTCGGGCACCGGTCCCGTCGAGATCGATGGCCGGCGCTTCGTATCCGTGGATGCCGCGGTCGCCGCGCTCGCGCCGGCCGTCGACGCGCTGAGTATCGGGGCTCCAACGAGCGCTGCGCCGGAGGCGCTGGTCCGCATCGCCCGCCAGCCCGCCGATGGGACTTGGACAGGCGGCCGTGGCCCCAACGTATTCTCATCCCGGTCACAGGTCGTGGGTCGGATTGGGGAGCTGTACGCGCGCCGCTGGCTCCGCGAAGCGCCGGGGCGGCGCGCCGACGCGACGATCCTCGACGTGTCGACGACTGCATTGCGCCTCAGCGCCGCGTATCCGAGCCCGTACACGCCGCCGTCGGACAGGAGCATCTCGCCCGGATGCGATTTCCTGGTCTTCGAGGACGGCGACGGCGAGCTCCCCTTCGGATATGAGATCAAGTCTCGGCGCGACAACGGGCCGATCGAGTTCACGTGGACCTGGCGTGAAGCGGAGGCGTGTCGGCGAGCGCAGCATGGCCCGCCCGATCAGTACTGGCCGCTTGCTGGCTATCGCGTGCTCGTCATCTCAGACCTGCTCATCCCCGGCAAGGCCCCTCAGGTGATCGTCCTCGACGCCGTGGACTGCCTGGAGTGCGCCCAAGCGACCGAATGGGTGGTCCGCGCGATCCCCGTGACCTGATCGCGGACGCACAGCGAGTCCCCGCAGATCCGACCGGCGAGGTGATGCGGCCTGCGTCATTAGGGAGTAAGGCCTCGCGGCACCCCGTCCTGACGGCGGCGTGAGCCCGTGCTCGCGTCGCCGGATGCAAGAGCAAGAACTTCGAGATCTCCGACGAGAACTGGCCGCGCAGCGTGGCCCCGGCGTCTACTAC
>WYBA01000157.1 GCA_011526095.1 Myxococcales bacterium
ACGGCTGGCCTCCTTTGACTGCGCCTCGAGCGCGTTACTTGCTGAGGCACGGTTTACCGTGACCTCGTCGTCGGGGAGGTCAGCCGCTTTTGCTCGCGCCCGGGCAACCACTACATCTGTTCTAAGGGTGGTGACAGTCGGTGGCGCGACTGAGCGATGACGGTCACCATCGTTCCACTCCGGCCTCGGGATGAGCGGAGCTTCGAGACCCTGTGGACTCGGGGGCCTACAGGCGCGGGCCGACGTCGGTGAGGGGCGTGGGCGAGGCCTCGCTGACGTCGTAGTCGGCGCCGAGGTCGAGCGGGGCGCCGGCCTCCCAGTAGTTGAAGCGGGCGTCGACGGCGGTGTTGGGGCCGACGGGCGCGAGGTCGGAGTCGTTCGAGACCCAGTTGTTGTACTGGATGATCGCGCCGTCGGTGCCGCCGAGCATCATCGCGACGACGCCGTTGATGATCGTCGTGCGCGTGATCGAGACGGTGCCGGCGTTGATGTGGAAGTTGCAGTGGTCGTAGGTGCCCTGGGTGTCGCCGATCTCCGAGTACTCGACGATCAGCGAGCCGCCGCTCTGGACGATCAGGTCGCCCGAGGAGGTGAGGACGTACGAGTCGCGGACGGTGAGCGAGCCCTCGCCGCGGATCGTCAGGCCGCCGTTGGCGATGTCGACGATCCGCGAGGCCTCGATCAGCGCCGGGCCCTCGGCGGTGACGGCGTTGGACAGCCCGGTGAACTCGACGTGCTCGAGGTGGCACAGCGCGGCGCCGGCGTGGCAGTAGAGCAGCGAGGCGACCGCGCCGCCCTCGGCGTACGCGAGGTGGACCGAGCCGCCCGGGTCGGCGACGATGCCGGCCCAGGTCGTCGAGTCCGCGGTCGGCAGCATCGTCACCGGCGCCTCGGCGGTGCCGGCGACCTCGAGCGTGCCGGACACGCGCAGCGTGACGCCGTTCTTGGCGGTGATCGCGGTGCCGGGCTCGACCGTCACGGTCGCGCCGGCGGCGATCGTCGTCTCGCCGATGATCGTGATCTCGCCCGACCACGTCTGGTCGCCGCGGATCTCGCCGGCGATCTCGCCCGAGTCCGGATCGGGCTCCGGCGTGTCGTCGTCGTCGCCGAGGCCGCCGGTCGAGCCGACGGTGCAGGCGGCGGTGGACAGCCCCAGGGCGAGGGTCGCGAGCAGGCGAGGGATCCGCATGCCCGGGGGAGTAGCAACCAACGTGCCCTCGCGGCGCTCGTGATCCCGAGGGGTTGGGCCGGGAAGGAGCGCGCCTTGCGGACCCCAGGTGGGGCGCCGGCCCCCGGGGCCAGGCGAGGTCAGGGTGCGAGGAGGTAGCGGAGGAACCGCCACGCGCGGTCGCGCCAGGCGAGCTCGTCGTGGGTCGCGCCGACGTCGTGGAAGTAGCAGAGGGTCGAGGCGCCGCGGGTGCACGCCGGCGAGTCGCTGCGCGTCCAGCCCATCGCGACCATCTGATCGCGGATCTCGAGGTTGTCGGCGTAGCCGTCGCCGCCCGACGCGGCGGTGCCGCCGTGATCGAGGTAGACGGGACGCGCGACCGGGCCGGTGCCGGCGAGCACGTCGCGCAGCGCGGTGTCGGTGTCCTGGCCCGGCCAGAACGCGCCCGACAGCGAGGCCGCGCCGGCGTAGACGTCCGGGTACGCGAGCAAGAGGCGCATCGAGATCAGGCCGCCGAGCGAGGAGCCGGCGACGTAGTAGCGCGCGGGATCGAGGCGCCAGCGGGCGGCGGCGGTCGGCTGGATGACGTCGACCTGCAGCGCCATGAACGGCTCCTGCAGCCCGCCGGCGGAGGTCGACCAGCCGTACTCGTCGTTGCGCGCCGCGCCGCCGTGATCGGCGCCGACGACGATCGCCTCGGCGACCGCGCCCGCGGCGATCTCGGCGTCGAGCGCGACGTTGACCTCCCACCCGGTGTGGCCGAAGCAGCAGTCGTGGTCGTCGAAGATGTTCTGGCCGTCGTGCATGAACACGACCGGGTAGCGGCGCGCGGCGTTCGCGGGCGCGTCGTAGCCGCGCGGCAGGTACGCGGTGAGGTGGCGGCAGTTGCCGAGCGTCTCGGAGCACACCGGCTCGGGGAGCTGGACGAGGTGCCCGACGCCCGAGTCGTGGGTGTTGAGCACCGAGTTCTTGCCGTCGGCGTTGCCCTCGTAGTCGTCGAACACGAAGCCCCAGTTGCCCGGGTCGAGGTGCCAGGTGCCGGCGGTGACGAGCTTGTACGGGTGGCGACCGGAGGCGACCTCGGCGACGGCGGTGGCGAGCGCGCCGCCGCACAGGGGCGTGGTGGCGAGCGCGTCGGCCGACCAGCCGTTGAACGCGCCGGCGACGGCGGCCGGCGCGTCGGTGACGAACAGCGCGCGGCCGTCGTGCCACAGCGGCCACGCGCCGCGGCGGGCCTCGAGCGCGGCGGTGAGGTCCGCGAGCCGCGCGGCGTCGCAGGAGGCGGCGACCTCGTCGTGCAGCGCCATCACGCACGCGGTGCCGGCCGCGCCGTCGGGGCAGCCGGCGGGCGGCTCGCCGTCGGGCGCGGGCGCGGCGTCGGGCGTGCCGACGGCGGCGTCGGGCAGGTCGTCGGTGGTGGCGTCGGGGGCCGGCGAGGACGCGGCGGGCGCGCACGCGGCGGGCAGCAGCAGGGCGAGGGCGAGGAGGCGGTGCGTCTGGGGCATGGTCGAGCCGTTGCGATCGGCAACGCGGGCCCGCGCAACGGCGCGGGATCACGATGGCCGTGATGCGACGGCGCGCGGTGCAGCAATCGCCGTGCCTCGCTGGCGCGCCGGGAGTCGGGCGGGCTGCCAGCGTGTCGCGGCGCGGGCGGGGGGCGTGCGAGGTCGCGGGGTTGGGGGCGAGTCCGCCACGGCGCGCGCGGTGCAATGAGGGAGCTCGATGCGACGGACGTGGATCGTGCGCGCGGCGCGGGCGGAGGTGCCACCTGCGTGGCTGAGCTGGATGATGCTGCTGACGAGCTGGACCGGCGTCGCGCTGGTGATGCACGTGGCGGAACGCGGGCCGGATCCGATCGCGATCGGCTGGCTGTTCGTCGCGACCTGCGCGCGGTCGGCGGCGGCGTACGTCGCGGGCTACCGGCTGTGGTGCGCCGAGCCGGCGGCGGCGCGGCGGTCGGTCATCGTCTACGGCTGGGTCGCGGCGGCGCACGCGTGGTTCGTGATCGCCGCGCTGCACGGCTGGTGCGGCGCGATCGCGGCGTGGGCGCTGGCCGCCGCGCTGTCGCTGTGGCCCGCGCTGGTCGTGCGCGACGTGGTGGGGCGCGGGGGGAGGCCGGCCCGGGAGGAGGTCCGGGATCCGGACAGCGTGGTGCCGCGGGCGCGCGTCGTGCCGCGGGCGCGGGCGACGAGGGGGAAGCACCGGCGGGCGGGGCCTGGCCCTCGCGGGGTGGCTCCGTCCGGCGCTCGGATTGCGCACCTCCCGGGCGCCGCGGGGCGGCGGTGGTATCCACCACCCGCCGGCGTGCGGTGAGCGCGTGTGCTCTCTACGAGCGCCGGACGGACCACCCGCGCTCGGGCCACCCGCCCGCCTCCGAGGCGTCGCGTGCGCGCGGCGCGCGCGGGGTCGGGAAGCCCGGATCGCGGTGATCCTGCTACAAGGGCGCATGGATCACGGCTTCTGGCGCGATCGCTGGCGCGAGGGAAAGATCGGCTTCCACGAGGGGCGCCCGAACGCGTTCCTCGAGCGGCATGGCGCGCGGCTGGGGGAGCGGCGGCGCGTGCTCGTCCCGCTGTGCGGCAAGACCGCGGACCTGGCGTACCTGGCCGGGCTCGGCCACGAGGTCGTCGGCGTCGAGCTGGTGGAGGACGCGGTGCGCGCGTTCTTCGCCGAGCGCGAGCTGGAGCCGGAGGTGACGCACGCCGGTGACCTCGCGGTGTATCGCGCCGACGCGGTCACGATCATCGCCGGGGACTGGTTCGCGACGACGCGCGAGGTGGTCGGCGCGGTGGACGCGGTGTACGACCGCGCCGCGGTGATCGCGCTGCCGGGCGAGCTGCGCGCGCGCTACGCGGCGCACCTGCGCGTGCTGATCGCGCCGGACGCGCCGGCGCTGGTCGTAACGCTCGAGTACGACCCGGCGAGGATGGACGGGCCGCCGTTCCCGGTGGTCGAGGACGAGCTGCGCGCGCTGCACCCGGGGCGGCAGGTCCAGGCGCTCGACGAGGCGCCGGCAGGTGGCAAGATCGCCGAGCTGGGGATCGCCGCGGTGGAGCGGTGCTTCCTGGTGCGATAGGAGGGCGCGATGCACCGAGGAGCCTGCCTGTGTGGCGCCGTGCGGTTCGAGGTCGAGGGCGCGCTGCGCCCGCCGGTGGCGTGTCACTGCTCGCAGTGCCGCAAGCAGTCCGGGCACGTGTGGGCGTCGACCGACGTGCCGCGCGCGGCGATCACGATCCACGGCGTCGAGCACGTGACGTGGTACGCGGCGTCGGAGCACGTGCGCCGCGGGTTCTGCGGGACGTGCGGGTCGTTCCTGTTCTGGGATCCGCTGCGGCGCGACTCGATCGCGGTGGCGATGGGCGCGTTCGAGGCGCCGACCGGCACGCGGCTGGAGAAGCACATCTTCGTCGCCGACCAGGGCGACTACTACGAGATCGGCGACGGGCTGCCGCAGCATCGCGAGTGATCACGGGGTGATCTGGGCGCGCGGTCCGGCGTGCGGGGGAGGGATCGCTCCGCGGTGGTGGCGGGAGTGACGATCGGGTCTTCCTGGGTGACAGGGGGATCTGGCAGTGTGCTGAACATCCGATCAGGTCCGCGAGGGCCCCGGGCAACCAGCCATGAGCCATCCAGATGATCCTGCGTCTCCTCCTTCTTCGGATTCCTCGGGCTCCGCGCGCTCGTTCGTCGCCGCCGCCCGCGCGCACGCGCCGTCGGGGTCGGCGCGCGCGGCCGCCGCGGTCGTCTCGCTCGACGAGCTGCGCGCGCGCCGCGGCGAGCTCGCGGACGCCGTGCCGGCGCCGGCGCGATGGAGCCGCGCGCAGCTCACCGGTCGGCTGGTCGAGGTGTCGGCGCTCGGCGCATCCGCGGTGCTGACCGCCGCGGTCGAGCTGGTGCTCGAGGCGCAGGTCGACGGCGAGCCGGTGGCGTGGATCAGCTTGCCGCCGGCGAGCTTCTACCCGCCGGACCTCGCGGATCGCGGCGTCGATCTCGACGCGCTGATCGTCGTGCGCGCGCCGGACGCGCTCGCCGCGGGGCGCGCGGCGGATCGGCTGCTGCGCTCGGGCGCGTTCGGGCTGGTGGTGATCGATCTCGGGCCGGGCGGCAGCGGCGTCGAGCTGCCGCTCGCGCTGCAGGGTCGGCTCGTCGGGCTGGCGCAGCGCCACGACGCGGCGCTGGTGTGCCTGACGGAGAAGTCGGCCGAGGCGGGCTCGCTCGGCTCGATGGTGTCGCTGCGCGCGGAGGCGCTGCGCGTGCGCGACAAGGGCGGCGTCGTCGGCGGCGCGCTGCGCTGGGCGGTGCGGGCGGTGAAGGACAAGCGGCGCGGGCCGGGTTGGGCGTGCGAGGCGGACGTGGAGGGCCCGGCGGGGGCGTAGCGCGGGCGGGTGGCGGGTGGCGGCGAGCGAGGCGAGCGGGCGGGCGGCGAGGATGCGAGCGGGTGGCGAGGAGGCGGGTGGCGAGGAGGCGAGCGGGCGGGTGGCGAGGATGCGAGCGTGCGGTGGCGAGGCGGCGAGCGAGGTGAGCGGGCGGGTGGCGAGGAGGCGCTCTCAGTTCCGCTCATCCTGAGCCCGGCCGAGCGCCAGCGAGGCCGGAGTCGAAGGATGGTGACAGTCGATGATGCGAGTCACGCACTGACCGACTGTCAGCGTCCTTCGACACGGGCCTCGCTGGCGCTC
>WYBA01000158.1 GCA_011526095.1 Myxococcales bacterium
GGGCGGCACCGGCGCGGGCACCTTGTTCTTCACCGGCGGGATCGACTGCAGGTAGGCGAAGATCGCCGCGAGGTCGTCGTCGGTGAGCTGGCCGATCATCTCGAACGGCATCGGCGGCAGCAGCGGACGCCCCTTGCCGAGGTGGCGACCGTTGCGGATCGTGTCGATGAAGTTCTGGGTCGTCCACGTGCCGAGGCCGGTCTCGTCGTCGGGCGTGAGGTTCGCCGTGTAGCTGATCCCCCACGGCCCCGCCCACGCCGTCATCGTGTCGCTCGTCGCCGCGCTCCACGGCGAGGCGAGCGCCGGCGGGGGCGGCAGCGCCAGCGCCGCCGGGTGGCCGCCGAGCATGTGGTCCGGATCCCGGACAGGCCCGGTCGGCCCCATGATCATCGGCGTGTGGCAGTCGTTGCACAGCCCGGTGGTGACGAGGTACTTGCCGCGCGCAACCCGAGCCTCCGGCGTGTCGGGGATGGTGGTGGGCTCGGGCGCCGACTCGGCGGAGCCGCACGCGGCGGCGCCGGTCGCGGCGGCGAGGGCGAGAGCGAGGAAGCGGATGGACGGGTGGGTGTTCACGGGTAGCTCCTGGAGGTCTCGGGTTGCGGGCGGAAAGGGGTCACGAGGCTCGTGCTCCCGGCGATGATCGCTTCGGAGCACATCTCTGCGGGGTGGGTCCCGACGAGCTTCGCTCGTCGGGCGGGGCGGCGAGCCCCGTGTGATCGAGGCGACGTGCCGTGCCGGAGCAGCATGCGACGGTCACGGCACGAGCTCGGAGATCCATCGCGCGACGAGCGCGACGCCCGCGTCGTCGACGACGCGGGTCCCGAGCGGAGGCATCTGGTCGGCGGGCGCGCGCGACGCCATCCGCGCGATCACGACCGACCGCGCGGGCGCGCCCGGCGCGACGCGCACGTGCGGGGGCGCGAGGCCGGGCGGCGCGGCGTGGCTGGGCCGATCGATCGTCGTGGCCGCGGGCGGCGCGGCGGGGCCGGCGGGATCGGCGAGGTCGTGGCGCAGGTCCATGCCGAGCGTCGCGAGCGCGCCGAGATCGTCGTGGCAGTGGCCGCAGTTGGCGTGGAGGTAGCCGCGCGCGGCGCGCTCGGTCGGCGTCCGCGCCGCGATCCGCGGCGGCGTCTCGGCGAAGCCCGGCGGCAGCCCGACGAGCCGACCGTCGGCGACGAGCGTCGCGAGGTCGACGGCGCCCGGCGGCGGCGGCTCGGCGTGGGCCGCGTGCGGGTCGCGGTCCGGTGACAGCTGCAGCGCGGAGAACCCGAGCACCATCGAGGCGCGCGCGTCGTGGCACATCGCGCAGTCGGCGACGGACGGGACGTCGTGGCGACGCCCGCCGCCGAGGTCGATCGCCGCGCCGGCCGGCGTGGACACCGCGTCGGTGCCGTCGGCGTTCCACACGTAGACGGCGGCGCGCCAGCTGCCGTCGGCGAGGCGCTCGAGCATGCGCGTCTCGACCCGGCGGTCGAACGCGAACTCCTTCCACAGCCGCGTGCCGACCGGGAACACCCAGGCGTCCGGGTCCGAGGCGTCGATCGACGTGCCCGGCGGCAGCCGGATCCACCGCCGCTTGGTCGCGCCGTCCGTCCACAGCGGGTACTGCGGCGCGAACGGCTCGACGTCCGGCGCGAGCGCGTCGCCGGTGGCCCCGGCGTA
This sequence comes from Myxococcales bacterium, assembly GCA_011526095.1. Classification (GTDB taxonomy): domain Bacteria; phylum Myxococcota_A; class Polyangia; order Haliangiales; family Haliangiaceae; genus WYBA01. Next base: position 1,663 of record WYBA01000158.1, read on the forward strand.
CAGCCCGGTGTCGTGCAGCCGCGCGGGGACGACCGCCGGCGCCTCGAGCTCGGCGGGCGCCGGGCGCGGGGCCCGCGCGGCGCGCTCCGCCGGCGCGACCGCGACGCCGGCCGCCGCGAGCGCGACGGCCGCGGCGACGACGAGCGCGGCGACCGCGACCGCGCGGGCGCCGCGGCGGAGATGGGAGCGAGCCGTTGCCATGGGCTCACCTTGCCCATGTTCGCGACGGCGCGTTGCTAAGCCTTCGCTGTGTCGTCGCTAAGAGTTCGCTAAGCGACCGCCGGGCCCGTAACCCGCGGCGGCGCGCGCGTCAGTCCCGCTCGATCAGCTCGAGCCGCCCCTCGACCTCGAGGCGGAACTTGCCGCGGCCGCACGGCACCATGCGGATCGCCGGGCACTTCTCCTCGAGCCGCCGGCGCAGCAGGATCAGCCGGCTCTCGAGGTTGTCGCGCAGCTCGGGCAGCCCCAGCCACGGGTCGAGCCGCAGCTCGCGGTTGGTGAAGTGGGTCCGGCCGTCGCGGACGTACGCGGTGACCAGCCGCCACAGCACCTTGCCGGGCACGTTGCGCACCAGGTACTCGTCGCCGGCGAACACGCAGTCGTCGCTGGCGTAGAAGGTGAGGCGCAGCGGCGCGGGCGCGTCGGCGGCGGGCAGCTCCGCCGTCTCGGCCGCGTCGTCGTCTTCGTCGGGCGCTGCGAGCCGGTCCATCGCGATCGCGACCTGGGTGGCGACGATCTGCAGGAACGCCTCGTGCCACTCGTCGAACGCCAGCGGGTCGCGGCTCTCGAGCACGAGCACGCCGACCAGGCGGTCCTGGACGATCAGCGGCAGCGCGAGCTGCGCGGCGGCGTCGGTCAGCCCGGGCAGCGGGATCTCCGGTCGGAGCGCCCCGCCGCCGCCGGCGTCGACCACGCGGTCACGGACGGCCCGGCCGTAGGCGAGGTCGCGCGTGCCGCCGACCCGGATCAGCCGCTGCTCCTGCGCCACGGTGCCGATCACACCGTCGCCGAACGCGACCTCGGCGCCGACGCCGGTGCGGCCGTAGCCCCGGCTCGCGATCGTCACCAGGCGCGACGCCCCGTCGGGGACGAGCACCATCGAGTGGCGGAACCCGAAGATGTCCTCGAACGCGACGAGCGTCTCGGTCAGCAGGTCGTCGAGGTTGGTGGCGCGTGACACGCGCGCCGACAGGCACTGCAGCCCGCGCAGCTCGTTGAGCGGCCCGCCCTCGGGCTCGATCGTCGTCGGCGCCGGCCCCGTGGTGTAGCCGGTGATCTCCTCGAAGTGGGTCACCTCGCACACGTCGGCGGAGCGCAGCTTGAACACGCCGGTCATGCCGCTGTGCGAGGCGATCGCCTGGATCCGCAGCGCCATCGTCTCGAACAGCGGGCCCGACGTCTCGCTGCGCAGGAACCGCAGGCGCAGCCGGAAGCACTCGAACGTCAGCGGGTCCCACAGCTCGACCTCGGCGTGCGGGTTCTCCTCGAGGTTCTGCCGGGTCTTGTTGAAGAACTGGCACGACAGCGCGACGTGGCGATCGTCGACGAAGTAGACCTGCGAGACGTAGGTGACGTTGGGCGTGCCGTCGCGCGCGCACGTCGCGAGCGCCGACGGCAGCACGCCCTGGAAGCAGCGGGCGTAGCGCGACAGCCGCGGGATCACGGCGACTCCATCCGCTGCCCGGCGCCCGGCCCGGGGGTCTGCTCGAAGATCGAGTGGATCCGCATCTCGGCCGCGGTCGCGGGCCACGTCACCCACCGCCGGACGACCGACGGCGGGAACCCGATCACCGACAGCGCGTCGGTGTAGCCACCGGACTGGCGCGCGATCATCGGCCGCTCGTCCTCGGTCGCCGGGCGGACGCGGGTCACGATGCCCTTGAGCTGCAGCGTGCGGAGCGTCGCGACGTGGGTGCAGGTGAACGCGAGCGGGACGCCCGGGCCGAGCAGCGCGAGCAGCGACGCGGCGGCGGCGTCGGACAGGAACACCGTGACGACGCCGCGGTCGGCCCCGGGCTGGATCGCCACCGCCCGCGACACCGTCGGGCGCAGCTCGGCGTCGCGGCTGGCCGCCAGCATCGACAGCCCGCTGTCGAGGAACGCGACCAGATCGTCGGTGAGCTCCCGCACGGTGCGGGGCCATCGTACCGCAGCCGCGCGGTGAGGTGGCTCACGCGGCGTCGACCGAGAACGTCAGCGCGTCGGCCAGGAACGACACGACCGGGTGGCGCCGCAGCAGCGCCTCGACCGCGGCGCGCGTCGCCGCCGGCGCCGCCCCGATCCCGGCGACGAGCTGCTCGCGCTCGGCGACCTGCATCACCGGGATCGTGATCTCGAGCCACGCCAGGTGGCGGGCCGGCGACAGCGCCGCGCGCGCGGCGGTGCTCGCCGCGACGAGCGCGTCGTCGGCGAACACCTCCCACAGCCGCGGCAGCGCCTGCTGCTCCTCGCGCCGCATGTGGCGCAGCTCGGCCTCGGCGAGCGCGCGGAGCACCGCGAGCGCGCGCGGGCGCACGCCGGCGCCGTGGCCGTCGCGCAGCGCGGCGAGCTGCTCGCGCAGCGTGTGGCGCAGCACGTGGAGCGCGGCGTGGTCGGCGTCGAGCTCGGCGCGCAGCGCCGGCGCGGCGCGCTCGACCAGCGGCGCGAGGTGCGCGTCCGCGAGCGCGGCGTGCTCGTCGAGGTAGACGACCGCGCGATCGGCGGCGGCGCACGCCGACGCGGCCTGGGCTGGATCGCTCCAGTTGGTCGTCTGCACCTGGTGGACGAGCTGCGCCAGCATCAGGCGGAGCGCGCGGTGAATGAAGCCGTAGACGTCGTGGCGAGGCGAGGTGGGCATGGCGGGACCTTTCGTCGAGGGCATGCGCTCACCCTGCCGGATCGGCCGCGCCCACGTTGCTAAGTCGCCGCTGAGTGTTTGCTAAGAGCTTCGTAAGCCGAGGCGCCACGCGCGCCTGGACCGCGGTCAGTTGAGCTGGGGAGGGCCCGCGTCGTCGTCGTCGTCGTCGCTCTCGGGCTCGTCCTCGGGCGCGGCGACCGCCGCGACCTGACCGGCCTGGTGGTGGACGATCCGCCACTGCCCGTCCTCGCGCACGAACACGTTGGTCGCGACGAGCCGGCCACCCGCGACCAGCTCGTCGCAGATCACGTAGGCGACGTCGCCGAGGTCGTGCACGCGCGGCGAGGCGCAGCGCAGCGCCGGCGCGCCGCCGGCCATGATCGCCCGCCAGCTCGCCATCACCCGCGGGCGCCCGATCAGCGCGGTCCACCCCGGGTGGATGCACGCCACCGGCGCGCGCCGCGCCCACAGCGCCTCCATCGCGTCCTCGTCCTCGGCGAGGAACGCGTCGTAGAAAGCCTGATTGGCGGCGAGGATCTCGTCCATTCTCGGAGCATACGCCCGGGAATGGCCGCGCTCGACCGGCGGGTTGAGCCGCCATGACGACGCGCGCCGCTCGGCTGATCCTCCTCGTGATCGCGCTAGGCGTGACCGGCTGTGACCAGGGCACCAAACGGTGGGCCGAGACCGACCTCGCGGACGGCGGATCGATCACGCTCGCGCGCGGCGCCCTCGACCTCACGTACACGCAGAACCCGGGCAACGCGTTCCGGATGGATCGGGCGCTGCCGGCGCCGGCACGCGCGCCGCTCTTGTGGGGCAGCGCGATCGCGGTGCTCGGCGTGCTCGGCGTCGCGTGGTGGCGCCAGCGCGGCGTGTCCGCGGCGGGCGTCGCCGGCGCGCTGATCGCCGGCGGCGCCGCGGGCAACTTCGTCGACCGCGTCGCGCGCGGTCACGTCGTCGACTTCGTCCACCTCCACGGCTGGCCGGTGTTCAACGTCGCCGACGTCGCGCTCGCCGCGGGCGGCGCGCTGCTGGTCGTCACGGCGCTGGCGGAGCGTCGGCGCACTGGTGGATCTCGGCCGGGTACTCCGCCCCGGTGACCCGCTGGGCGCCGAACACCGCCCCCTTCAGCGGCAGCGCGCCGGCGGTGCCGTCGAGCGTGCCGCACACGAAGTTCTCGTGGATGATCGTGCCGTAGACGTTGGCGTCGATCTGGATGTTGGTGCCGGTGACCGGGTTCGCGCGCGCCGGGATCGTGCCGACGAGCGGCCACGTGTACGAGGCGTCCGTACCGACGTCGACCGGGTCGGCGGTGATCGGGTCCCCCACCGGCTCGAAGGTCTCGAAGTCGAGCGGCTGCACGGTGATGTGGATCGTGCCGGTGTTGGCCGTCACGGCGGTGTAGACGAACTCGCCCTCGAAGTAGAGCAGCACGGTCTCGCCGAGCGGCGGCCGCGCCGCCATGAAGAAGGTCCCCGTGACGTCGGGGATCTCGGAGACGAGCGGCGCGTCGATCTGGACGGTGCTCGCGTCCGGCAGGCGATCGCCGTAGTCGTCGTAGCGCCCGCGTGCATCGGTGCAACCTGCACCCGCGATCACCATCCCCCAGGACAGCAGGAGAGCTCGAGGCCACATATTTCTTCACTATGGCCAAACTCGACGAGGATGTCGCGTACGCACGCGCGCGAATTTTCCGCCGCGTCAACGTGACCACGTCGCCGCGTGCGCGGTCGTCGCACACGGTGCGCGCGTGTCGCCTCGCCGCCCCTCGTCAAAAGTAGAAGCGCAGCCCGCCGCCGCCGTCGACGTCGAGGTCGCCGGCGTTGTCGCCCGGCTCGATGATCACGACGCGCAGCGACACCTCGGCGTACAGCTCGATCGGCGTGCGCGTGAACTGGAACGCGAGCTGGAACGGCGCGCGCACCGAGAACCCGGCGTCGTCGCCGGCCTCGTACACCGCGCCGCCGATGCCGACGCGGAACGGGATGACGACCGAGTCACCGCGCGCGGCGAACGGCGACGCCAGGAACGTGACGTGGCCGTAGGTGCCGCGGCCGTCCTCGTACGTCGTCCCGCCGAACAGCAGCTCGAGCGAGGTCCGCCGCTCGAGGTCGGCCTTGAGCGTGAGCCCGGACGGCTCGCCGATGAACACGCCGAGGCCGACGCCGGCGGACGCGGACGACGGCGCCGCGGCGGTGGCGGCGACGGCGGTGAGGATCGCGGCGGCGAGGGCGTGGCGTGGTGCGCGCATGCCGAACAACGTAGCCCATCCCCACCGGCGGGATCAGCCGCCGCAGCTTCGGTAACCGGGGCTGCACGCGCGCCGCGTCAAGCGACCGTGCCGACGTAGATCGTGTGGCGGCTGCCGGCGCCCGCGCGCGCGCGCGCGGTGTGCGAGGCCGCACGGAACCCCGCCGCGGCGAGCCGGCGCTCGAACCCCGCGTCGTGCACGGCCGACCACACGGCGAGGCGGCCCCCGCGGCGCAGCGCGGCGCGCGCGCGTGCCAGCCCGGCGGCGCCGTAGAGCGCGGCGTTGGCGGGTCGGGTGAGCGCGTGCGGGCTGTTGTCGACGTCGTAGAGGATCGCGTCGAACGCCGCCGGGGCGGCGAGCTGCGCGCCGACGTCGCCGACCTCGACGACGACGCGCGGGTCGGCGAGCGGCGCGGCGAACTCGGGCCCGAGCAGCTCGCGGTTCCACTCGACGAGCGGCGCGGCGATCTCGGCGACGACGACGCGCGCCGTCGCCGGCACGACCGCGAGCGTGGCGCGCAGGGTGTAGCCGAGCCCGAGCCCGCCGATCAGCACGCGCGGCGCGGCGGCGCCGAGCCCGCCACACCCGAGCTCCGCCAGGCGCTCCTCGGACCCGTGCTGGCGGTTCGACATCAGCAGCTCGCCGTCGACCTTGATCACGAGCTCGTCGCCGCGCCGGTGCAGCGACAGCATCCCGCCGCCGTCGGCGCGCGCGCGCGCCAGCTCGACCCACGGCTTCACGCGACCTCCTGCGCGCCCGACATCAGTTGCGCTGCAGCGCCTGGATGCGCTCGATGATCGGGTCGAACCGCTCCTCGGCGCGGTCGCGCTGCTCCTTCGTCAGCGTGTCCTCGCACGCCTCGAGGTCGTCCTCGACCTTCGCGCGGCCGATGCACTGCTTGGCCGCGTCGGACCACAGATCCTCGGTGCACGCGACGGTCATCACGTCGGTGAGCTCGCCGAGCAGCGGCTGCGCCTGCTCGCGCGTCGCGTCGTCGCGGACCATCAGCCGCGAGAACAGCCCGGTCAGCGCCTCGGCGGCGGCGCGGCAGCCCTTCGGATCCGCCTTCAGCTCGTCGAGCACCGGCCGCGGGCAGCGCGCGACGTCGACCCGCGACTGCGCGTCGAGGATGCACTTGCCCTCGTCGACGCTGAGCTGCGCGGCGCGGCACGCCCCGGCGAGCTCGGCGATCACGCGGTCGCGCTCCTCCCGCGCGGCGTAGTTGCCGAGCCGGTAGGAGGCGAGCTTGGCGCCGACCTTGTCGCAGTCGGCGGGCGGCGGGCGGACGCACCGATCCGACATGCAGGCCAGCCCGACGTCGCAGGTGCCGTTGCCGTAGCAGGGCCCGCGCTCCTTGCCGTCGGTCGCGCCGGCCTTGCCGCACGCTGCCACCAGCGCGAGCGCCAGGATCCGCAACCATGTGCTCGCGATCGGTGTCTTCCAGGCGACGGACATCAGTCCTCCCGGCCACATACTACGCCGGAACCCAGGCCGGTCGCCGGACACCATTTTTTCGTGACCCGAACTGGCCAGACCGATCCTCCCTTCCTCCCATGAACGTCCCGACCGGCACCGATCGCCTCGGCCGCTACGAGCTGCTCCGGCCGATCGCCACCGGCGGCATGGGCACGGTGTGGCTGGCCCGGCTGACCGGCCCCGAGGGGATCCACCGCCACCTCGCGGTCAAGATCCTCGATCCGGGCGCGGACGCGGACGCGAGCGCGGACGCGAGCGACGACGCCGCGGCGCGCGTCGCGATGTTCCTGCACGAGGCGCGCGTGATCGCCTCGCTGAACCACCCCCACGTCACCCACGTCTACGACGTCGGGGTCGCCGACGACGGCCGCTACTACCTGGCGATGGAGTACGTCCACGGCGTCAGCCTGCGCGAGGTGCTGGACGCCGCGCACCAGGCCGGGGTCGAGCTGCCGCTGGCGTTCGGGCTGTCGGTCGTGATCGCCGCGGCCGCGGGGCTGCACCACGCCCACGAGCGCCGCGGCCCGACGGGGCCGCTCGGCATCGTCCACCGCGACGTCTCGCCGTCGAACGTGATGGTCGGGCACGACGGCGTGGTCAAGCTGATCGACTTCGGGATCGCCGACAGCGCGGCGCGCGCCGACGCGACGCGCCGCGGCTGGGTCCAGGGCAAGACCGCGTACATGTCGCCCGAGCAGCTGCTCGAGCGGCCGGTCGACCGCCGCTGCGACGTGTTCTCGCTCGGCGTCGTCGCGTACGAGGCGACGACCCAGGCGCGCGCGTTCCGCGCGGCGTCGGAGCTGGAGACCGCGCGCCGCGTGGTGAAGGGCAGCGTGCTCGCGCCCGAGCGCGCGCGCCACGGCTACCCGACCGACCTCGCCGCCGCGGTGATCACCGCGCTGTCCGTCGATCCCGCCGCGCGCTACGCGTCGGCTGCCGAGCTGGCCGACGTGCTCGCGCGCACCGCCGCGCGGCTCGGGCTGACGCTCGGCCCGGCGCCGATCGCCGAGACGATGCAGCGGCTGTACCCCGACGCGCGCGAGCCGTGGGTGCCGCGGCGCCGCGGGTTCGCGCGCGGCAGCGGCCCGCACGACACGCCGCCCGAGGCGGTGACCGGCCTGCACACGATCGACGACGAGCCGACCGCGCGGTTCGTCACCCTCGTCGCCGACGCGCAGGAGCCCAGCGTGATCGTCGCGATCGACGCCGTGATCGACGGCGATCTCGACGAGCCCGGCGCCGCCGAGCGCTGACGCGGCGGGCGATGCGTCACCGGCGCAGGTGCGCCTCGCTGTCGACGTCGCACTCGACGTGGACGAGCACCTCGTCCTGCGCCGGCAGGCCGCGGTTGCCGGTGCGGACGCGCCACCCGGGCGTCGCCGCCAGCTCGCGCAGCACCGCGGCGATCACGCGCGGCTGGATCTCGCGGTGGAACCGCGCGCGCCAGGCGAACCCGTCGAGGTCGCCGTCGTAGTCGTCGTCGAACTCGGCGCCGGCCTCGATGCGGATCGTCCAGAGCGTGTCCTCGCGGTGGGGCATGGCGCGCACCTTACGGCATCGCGTACGGATCGGCCGGGTCGAGCGCGCCCCCGCCCGCCGACACCAGGCCGGCGGCCACGGTCGTCGTCGCCGCCGGCAGCGCGATCGTGTCGCCCGCGCGCAGCGCGTGCACCGGCACGTCGTCCCACGCCAGCGGCTGGCCCGCGGCGCAGCTCGACGGCGCCGCGGCCGGCACGACCGCGTAGACCGCGCCGTCGCCCACCACCGTGCCGAGCCCGGCCTCGTCGATCACCAGCGCGGTCGCCTCGTCGACCCCGAGGCCGACGGGCCGCGCCGCCCACCCGTCGGTCATCGCGCGCGCGACGAACGCGATCAGCCGGCCCATGCGATCGCGCGCCGCGAAGTGGGTGTCGGTGACGACGCCCGCCAGCGGCGGCGCGGCGACGAAGTCGCGCTCGAGCGTGACGTACGGATCGTACGGATCCGCGAGCGCCTCGTCGGAGTAGACCGAGCCCATCGTCGCGGCGTAGACGATCTCGCCGAGCACGGCGCAGCCGGCGCTGGTGCCGCCGACGACCGCGCCGCGGGCCCACGCCGCGGCGAGCGCGTCCTCGACCGGCGTGTCGCGCCACGCCGCCAGGTACACCGCCTGGTCGCCGCCGGCGAGGAAGATCGCCTCGGCGCGCGCGAGCGTCCAGGCGACGTAGGGCTCGCGCGCGAGCGCCGCCGTGTCGACGAGCAGCGTCTCGACCGAGTCGACGCCGCCGATGTCCGCGAACAGGTAGTCGTTGTAGCCGTCGGCGCCGGAGGCGCGCAGCACGACGACGTCGCCACCGTCGATCCGGTCGCGCTGCCACGCGAACGCGGCGTCGACGTCAGCGCCGCCGCCCATGAGGATCACGCCGGCGCGCGGCGACGCGTCCGCGTCGGCCGGATCGCCGACGAGCCACCGCGTGAGCCCGGGCGGCGGCGCCGGCGGCGCCGCGTCGGGCGCCGGCGCGGCGTCGGGCCCCGTCGGCGAGGCCGCGTCGCGCAGGTCGGCATCGTCGTCGTCGTCACCTGGCGCGGGGGCGCCTCCGCACGCGAGCAGCGCCAGGCCGAGCAGCGGGATGAACGCGGTGCGCGTCATGCCGCGCACCGTGCCAGCGCGCACGTCGCGCGGTCAACCCTCGTCGGCAAACCCCGGCCATCCGCGGTCGGCGCGTGGTGGTGGCGCCGCCGCGATGGTAGCCGGGGAGGCATGAAGCTCTCCCGCCTCCGCCTGCCCTCCTCCCTGCTCGCCACCCCGCTCGCCCTCGTCGCGCTCGGCGCTGGCTGCGGCGACGATCCCGCGCCGCCCGCCACCGTGACCCTCGCCGCCGCGGACACCGCGCTGCTCGCGATCCGCGACGAGGGCGGCGACTGGCGCGCGCTCGAGCCCGGCGCCGAGGTCACCGCCGAGGTCACGGGACCGTTCACCGTCGCCTCGGTGTGCGACCAGCCCGACTGGCGCAACTACTACACGATCTCGGCCACGCCGGAGGATGCCGACCTGCTCGAGGTCGGGTGCATCGCGCCCGCGCCGGACGACGTGACGATCACCGTGTCGCCGGATCAGGTCGGCCAGGTGTACGTCTGGTTCATCGGTCTGCGCGCCGACCAGACGACGGTGATCGCGCCGGGCACCTACGACCTGATCGCGATCGACGACAGCGTGACGCCGCCGCGCGTCGCGATCCAGCGCGGCGTCTCGCTCACCGCCGACACGACGGTGCGGGTCGACGTCGAGGCCGACGGTGTCCCGGCCACCGAGGCCGCCCTGGAGGTCGGCGACGACGGCGCGTTCGTCACGACGTCGCTCGCCACGACCTCGACCCGGGCCCGGCTGCGCGCGCCCGACGGCGACACCGCCTACCTGTTCCCGGCCTCCCTCGTCCGGGACACGGACATCCAGCGCGTGAGCGCGAGCGCCAGCGCCGCGACCAGCCCGGCGTTCTCGGCCGGCGCGTCGGTCGAGGTCGCCCCCGGGGCGACGGCGGTCGCGCTGGAGCTGCCCGCGCCGATGACGGCCGCCCAGCGCGACCTCGGCGCGACGCCGACGGTGAGCTGGACGGCGCCGGGCGCGTGGCCGGAGCGCTACTGGTACATGGCGAACGCGGACTTCACGGTCATGTGGGACACCGTCGCGCTGCCCGGCTACGTCGAGGCGACCGGCGCCGGCGACGCGCTGGCCATCCCGGCGCCGGCGGAGCTCCCCGGCTGGCAGGCGGCGTGGGACCTCACCGACGCGGCGTCGTCCGACTGGTACCTCACGCTGTCCCGCGAGGCGGCCGACGGCGACCGCCAGTCGACGAGCTACGACTCGGCGTTCGACGAGGCGCGGCAGGCCCCGGCGCGCGCGCGCCTCGACGCCCGGCGCGCCCGCCTCGACGCGCGGCGCTGACCGCGGTGCCCGCGCCGCGGTAGATCCCGCGGCGTGAGGACCTCCGGGCCGGGCGACGACGTCGCGACGCAGCCGACGATGGCCGCGCCGGGCGGCGACGTCGCGGCGCGCGCGACCGCCGGACCGGCCGCGTCGTCCCGATCACGCAGCTGCCGTGCGACTTCATGCGCCAGCACGCCGCGACCGCCCAGGTCGCGCTCGCCGGCCTCGCGCCGGCGCCCCAGCTCGTGACGCTGCCTCGGTGGAGCGGCTCGGTCGACGACCTCGCGGCGCTCGTGTGGTGCCGCGTCCCGTGGCGGCGCGACGGCAGCCAGCTCCGACCGCGCGAGCTGCCGCGCGGCGTGTGCGACCCGGCCGCGCCCTGACCGACGACGGTGTGACGCGCCCGCCGCGGCGCGTGGGACCGCGGGTCACATGCCGCGGACGGCGCCGACGCGCCGCGCGTTGCCGCCCCCTGCCGTGGCTCGCCGCGGTCCGCCGCGCCGCGCCACGCGCGCGCGCCGTGCGCGCGCGCTGGCACGTCCGCTGCTCTGGAGCGCCGCCGGAGCAACCCATGAGACCCAGCAAGCACTCCCCCACCATCCCGCCGTGGCTCGCGCTCACGGTGTCCCTGACCTCCGCCGCCGCGTGCGTCGGCGCGGACGACGCGGACGACGCCGTCGACGACGTCGCCGAGGTCGCCACGACCGAGCAGGCGCTCGCGTCCGAGGCCTACGAGGAGCTGAAGAACCTGGAGGACTACTTCGAGGTCCCGGGCGCCACCGAGGTGATCGAGGTCGGCACGTTCAACGCGCAGAACGGCGAGTTCGCCGGCCTGGTGACGATCCAGGAGATCATCATCGGCCCCAACGGCAAGCCGCAGGTGAAGTACTTCCCGGCGACGGCCGACATCGGCGCGATGAGGGCGACGACCCGCTTCCGGGTCACCGGCGCCTCGGACGCCACGACGCTGACGATCAGCGAGCTCTCTGCCGCGGGGACGATCACCGCGACGCACACGCGGACGCTCGCGCCCGGCCAGACCGTCGTCGACGTCGAGGTCGGCACCGCGTCGAAGCTCGCCTGGTCGATGACGAGCGGCCTCCGCTCGTACGCCGACGCGCTGATCGTGACGCGCGCCGAGCTGATCGCCGCCGGCGCGTTCCGCGTCGAGGCGGTCCCGGTGGCGATCATCTACTCGCCGGACCAGCCGCCCGTCGGCACGGCGCGCGCCACGTTCGCACAGACCCAGTCCCACGCCACGACCCTGCGGTTCAGCAACGTCAGCTCGACCGGCGACAGGTCGAAGCAGTACCTCGGCCCCGACGCGTTCATGTCGAAGATCGAGACGATCGCGACGCGCGCGGGCCAGATCGGCATCCCGTACGCGAACACGATCAAGTCGATCTCGGACAAGCTGCAGGGGCTGGTCCCGAGCACGACGGTGACGTCCGGCGTGGAGGTCAAGCAGAGCGTCGACTCCTCGGCCGAGGTCCGGGTGACGCTGGCCGAGGTGACCGCGCCGACCCTGATGACCGGGCTCGGCCACGGCGACCAGATCCTGATCATGCGCGACGTCGAGATCGGGTTCGTCCTCGATCAGGGCGACCTCGACTGGGTCGTGCTCGGCGCGGGCAGCTCGCAGGCGATCGACGTCACCACCTTGCAGGGCGACCGCGCCCTGCTCGAGGCCGGCACGCCGCCGTCGCTCACGACCTTCGGCCTGACCCTGGCGTCGGTCGACTCGCTGCTGGCGCTCGACCCGTTCGTCGACGCCGACTCGAGCATCTTCTTGCCGTCGTCCCGGTTCTTCCGCGACCAGGACCGCGCCGCGATCAACGCCGACCTGCAGCTCTCGGTCGAGGTCAGCCACGGCGAGGCGCGCACGACCGCGACGACGACCACCACGACCACCACGACCGAGACCGATCCGGGGTTCATGGGCCTGCTCGGCCTCGCGGACCCCTCCAGCCACACGACGTCGCTCGTCGTCGGCCGGTCGTCGACGGAGACGACCTCCGACTCGCTGAAGTCGACCCTGATCCACAGCATCGGGGGCCAGCCGTTCTTCTACCAGGTGTTCTACGACCGGCTGTTCGGCACGTTCGTCGCGCGCAAGGCCGTCCCGGTGCCGGCGACGTCGTCGACCGACATGCGCGACGCGCACGGCTGGGGCGGCTCGGCCGCCTACTACGCGACCATCCGCTACCCCGACGTCAACGGCGACGGCCTCGCGGACGTGTGCGGCCGCGGCGCGTCGGGCGTGTACTGCATGCTCAACCAGCAGGCCAACGACGGCGTGATGGGCGCGATGACGCTGTGGTCGAGCGCGTTCAGCGACGGCAACGGCTGGACCGCGCCCGAGTACTACAGGACGCTCGCGTTCCCCGACGTCAACGGTGACGGCAAGGCCGACGTGTGCGGCCGCGGCACCGCGGGCCTCTACTGCGGCCTGTCGAACGGCGCCGGCCTCGGCGCGCTGACCCTGTGGAGCGGCGCGTTCTCGAACGCCGCGGGGTTCGCGGCCGGCCCGCAGTACTACGAGACGATCACGTATCCGGACCTCGACGGCGACGGCAAGGCCGACGTGTGCGGCCGCGCCGCCGGCGGCGTGCAGTGCGCGCTGTCCACCGGCGCGAGCTTCGGCGCGGCGTCGGTGTGGGCGCCGTCGTTCTCCGACCAGAACGCGTGGGGCTCGACGCCGGCGTACTGGTCGACGCTGCGGTTCGGGGACGTCAACGGCGACGGCAAGGCCGATCTGTGCGGCCGCGGCGGCGCGGGCATGTACTGCCAGACGTCGACCGGCGCCGGGTTCGGCGCGATCTCGCTGTGGTCGTCCCACCCGAGCAACGGCGCGTGGCTCGCCCACGCCAGCCGCTACGCCACGCTCCAGCTCGCCGACGTCAACGGCGACGGCAAGGCGGACCTGTGCGGCCGGGACTCCGACGGGCTGCGCTGCGGCGCATCCACCGGCACGGCGTTCGGCGCGCTGGCGCTGATCGGCAACGGCACGCTGTTCAGCGACGCCGGCGGGTGGACCACCGAGACGCGCTACCGGTCGATCGTGCTCGTCGACGCGGACGCCGACGGCAAGGCCGACGCGTGCGGCCGCGACGGCACCGGCGTGGTGTGCGCGACCTCGATCGCCGCGACCGGCGCCGCGCCGGCGTTCGCGCCGGCGACCCGCGTCGTCGACGGGTTCACCGACGCCGAGGTCGGCGGCAGCGCGTCGTCCTGGTCGACGCTGCGCCCGGCCAACGCCCAGGCGCGCGCGGGCCTGGAGTGGTGCGCGCGCGTCGCCAGCGGGATCGCCTGCTCGAAGCGCCCGTGATCACGCCTCGGCGACGGCCGGCTCGGAGGCGGGCACCGGCGCCGCGACCGCGGGCGTCGCCACCAGGGACATCAGCCGCGCCTCGGTCACACCGAGCGTGCGGCTGAGCGCCGCGTCGACCCGCGTGATCAGCGCGAGCGCGCGCTCCACCGCCGTCGCCTGCGCCGCGCGCAGCGAGGCGAACGAGCCGACGAGCGCGCGGCCGGTGGCCTCGCGGACCCGGACGGCGAGCGACGGCGCGACCGCGGCGGCCGACTCGGGGGCCGGCTCCGGCGGCGAGGTCGACTCGGAGGGCGGCGCGGTGAACATGGCCGGCTCGGGCGCGGCGGCGACGGGTTCGGCCACGGCGGGCGCGGCCGGGCGGGGACGGTGCTTCGACTTCGAGCTCATGGCCCACTCTGGCGTGGGCGGATTTCGCGCCGGTTTCTCGGTCGCGAATTCTCCGGCGTGAATCCGGTACGCGCGCGCCGGTGGGCACGCCGACGCACGTACACTGCGCCGATGGGACAGCTCGACGAGGCGACGTTCACCGCGCTGATGGCGCGCCCCTGCCCGGCGTGCGGCAACGCCCGCCTCGAGCTGCGCAGCATGCTGGATCAGTGGATCCCGGTCATGGTCGCCGACGTCGCGGGCGATCCGCGGTGGATCCACGACGGCGAGAAGTTCGTCGACGGCACCTACCGGATCACGTGCGCGAGCTGCCGCCACGACATGTTCGCCTCCGACGACTGCCCGCGGTGCCACGCGCCCGGGGCGCTGCCCGCGGCGCTCGCGGCGCCGACGCGGGTGAAGGTGCCCAAGGCGTGCCCGACGTGCCGCGCCAAGGAGCTCGTCGTGATCGCGATGGTGCCGAGCATGACGATGGCGACGGCCGGCGCCGGCGGCAAGCACACGCCGCGCGAGCTCGCCGAGCTCGGCGACGACGGCTGCCACGTCGTGAGCGTCACCTGCGACGACTGCGGCGAGATCGCCAGCTGCGGGACGGCGTGCCCGGTGTGCGGCGCGGCCGGGCCGCTGCGCGCCCGGCCGTGACCGCCGGGCTGCTGGCGAGCGCGCGCGCCGTGGCATAGGATCGCCGGGATGACGTGGACGCTCGCCGGACGGGTCGGAGCGGTGACGGCGCTCGCCGCGGTCGCGGCCGCGTGCGCCGGCGCCGAGTCGCAGAAGGGCGCGGCCGGCGCGCCGGCGCGGCGCGACGAGCCGGTGGCCGAGCGCGAGGCGCCCGCGCCGGGGCCCGCACCGGCGGCAGACGCGCCCGCCCCGCACGCCGTCGCCGCGCCGTCGCACGACGCCGGCGCGCACGACACCCCGCCGCCGGCCGATCCACGCGCCGAGACGCTGCACCTGGCGTTCGCGGGCGACGTCATGTTCGGGCGGTTCATCGAGGGCGGGTTCCGCCCGATCGAGGCCGAGGAGGACGATCCGTTCGACCAGGTCGCGCACCTGCTCGACTCGGACTTCACGATGGTGAACCTCGAGACGCCGATCATGCGCGAGCCGCTGAAGAAGTCCCCGTGGGGCACGCGGATGCGGTTCGTGACGTCGATGGAGCGGGTCGCCACGCTGGCCCGCAACAACGTCGACGCGGTGACGATCGCCAACAACCACGCGTTCGACGTCCACCACAAGGGCCTGCGCGAGACCCCGCAGATCCTCGACGACCTCGGGCTGCGCTACATCGGCGCCCACCGCCGCGACCTGCCGAAGCACCGCGCCGAGACGATCGAGGTCAACGGCTGGAAGATCGCGTTCATCCCGGCGACGACCGAGGCGAACTGGGAGGAGAAGCGCAAGGACATCCTCGTGCCGCACGCGCCGCGCGACAAGGTCGGCGAGGCGCTGGTCCCGGTGGTGAAGGCGGCGCGCCCCGATCACGACCTGGTGATCGTCGTGCTGCACTGGGGCGAGGAGTACAAGGACGAGCCGGCGCGGTGGCAGGTCAAGGCGGCGCGCGCGTACATCGACGCGGGCGCCGACGCGGTGATCGCCCACCACCCGCACGTGCTCCAGGGCATCGAGCGCTACAAGCACGGGCTGATCGCGTACTCGCTCGGCAACTTCCTGTTCGACAACCTGGGGTCGAACCGCAAGTGGAGCGGGATCCTCCACCTGCACTTCCGCCGCGACGGGGCGTGCCTCGCCAGCGCGGCGTTCGATCCGACGATCGGCACGCGGCCGCGGTTCCACCCCGCGCCGGCGGGCGAGGCGTGGGACACCGTCGCCGGCCGGATCCAGCGGCTCAGCGCGAAGAAGCCGCTGATCGCGACCGAGTGGCACGTCGAGGGCGAGCGCCTCGTCGTCGCCGGCGCGTGCGAGTGACCGCGCGGGCGCGCGGCGCACGCGCGCCCTACGCCCCGCGGGCGCCGAGGTAGACGATGTGGACCCGGCCGTCGCCGCGCACCTTGTGGGTCGTGACGGTGAACCCGGCGGCGCCGAACCGGCGCTCGAACGGCGCGTCCGGGTCCTCGGACCACACCGCGAGCACGCCGCCCGGGGCGAGCGCGGCGCGGCTGCGCGCGAGCGCGGCCGGCCCGTAGAACGGATCGTCCCGGCGCTGGGTGGCGGCGCGCGGGCCCTCGTAGAGATCGAGCAGGATCGCGTCGTACGCGGCGGGAGCGGCGCGCGCGATCACGTCGGCGACGTCGCCGATCACGACCTCGACGCGCGGATCGAGCACCGCGCCGCCGGTGAGCGGCGCGAGCGGGCCACGACACCACGCCGCGACCTCGGGCGTGAGCTCCGCGACGGTGACGCGCGCCGCCGGCGGCAGCGCGCCCAGCGCGGCGCGCACGGTGTAGCCCATGCCGAGGCCGCCGATCAGCACGCGCGGCGCGGGGCGGCGCACCAGGTGCGCGAGGCCGAGCGTCGCGAGCGCCTGCTCCGACCGCCGCGCGCTCGACGTCATCAGCACGCGCCCGGCGATCGTGATCAGGAAGTCGGCGTCGCCGCGCTGGCGCAGCTCGAGCGCGCCCTCGGACGTGGCGACGCGATCGATCGTGCGCCACGGCCGGGTCACGGCGCCGGCGCACCCGCGTCGCCGGGCACGGCGGCCGCGCCGCCGTCACCGACGATCGCCTCGAGCCCCTGGGCGAGGTCCTTGGCGGTGTCCTTCATCTTGTCCAGCTCGCCCGCCATCTCCTGCTTCTGCTGCTCGAGGCGCGCCCGCATCTCGGGCGAGAGCGTGCCGCACTCGAGCGTGAGATCACCGGCGAGCGCCCGGCCGGCGACCCTGCAATCGAACCCCAGCGTGCCGTGCCAGAACATCTGGCCGCTCTCCTTGCCGGACATGTACTCCTTCTCGAGCCGCGTGCACGACAGCTCGGGCCCCTTGAGCGGCGAGTCGAGCTTGCCCCAGTGCAGCTCGTCGTCGGCGAGGACGATGACGCCCTCGGGCGTCGGCAACCGGACCTCGACGCCGTCGAACCCGTCCTTCATCTCGCACCCGCCGATCGTGAGCGCCTTGCCGTCGAGCGTCGCCGCGCCCTTGATCCCGGCCGCGGCGCCGCCGGCGGCCTTGCCGCCGCCCGGGTCGTCGGACTTGCACGCGGCCGCGGACGCCGCGAGGGCGAGGACGATCAGCGGGCAGGTGCGCATCGCGGCATCATCGCGCCGGCCGCACCTCGAAGTCCATCGGCGCGCGGTCGTTGCCATCTGTCAGCGAGAAGTGCCACCACTCGACGGGCAGGTTGGTCAGCTCGGGCGCCATCACCTCGACCAGCAGGTCGCGCGCCGCGCGCGCCTCGGGCGAGATCCTCGCGTGCGCCGTGTGCGACCGCGCGCCGAAGAAGTCGATCGGCGTGCCCATCTCGAGCGGCGTGACCGCGCCGTCGGCGCCGACCTCGACGATCGTCACGTCGACCGCGCCGCCGCGCGAGTGGCCGGACACCGGCGCGATGTAGCCCTGCTCGACCAGCTGCGCCTTGGTCAGCCCCGGGTAGTACGCGTCGCGGGTCGAGGTGTCGGCCTCGTCGTCGATCCACCGCAGGAAGTCCGCGACCGCGCGCCGCGGCCGGTAGCAGTCGCGCAACAGCAGCGAGTAGCGCCGCCCGCGCGCCTGCCCGATCCGGCGCAGCCGCGCCTGGGCCGCGACCACCGCGCGCGCCGCCGGCTCGGTCAGGTAGCACACGTTGGCGTGGTAGCCGTCGACGCGCCGCCCGAGGAAGTTGGCGGCGCCGAGGTACATCAGGTCGACGTGGAGGCTCGGGTCGAGCGCGCGCACGTCGACGACGCCGTCGGGCACGTCGACCGGCTCGACCGCGGCGTCCGGCGCGACCGCCGCGCCCGCGTCGCGCGCCCGCGCCCGCGGCGCGCCCGGCTGCGGGCCCGAGCACGCCGCCGCGGCCGCGACCGCCGCGAGCGTCGCGCACCCCGTCGTCACGGCGTCTCGACGATCTCGACGACGCGCCACCGGCCGCTCACCTTGCGCAGGATCAGCTCGGGCTCCGGCTCGTCGACCGCCGATGCCAGCTCGCCACCGGTGCCGAGGTTGCCCTCGCTCCACGCCGCGCTGTACCCGCGCCGCAGCACGTACCGCTTGCCCACCCGCGCGACCAGCCACTCGCTCGACGACATCGGCAGCCAGTCCGCGACCGACCCGGCCGCGGCGATCGCCTTCGCGATCCGCGCCCGCGTCATCGCCTTGCCGCGGACCTTCACCGACGCGGGCAGCAGCTTGACCAGTGCCTTCGCGTCGCCCGCCTCGTACGCGCGGACCCACGCCGACGCCGCCTTGATCAGCGCGGCGGGCAGCGCCTTGCACGCCGCCGTGTCGGTGTCGAACACGCGCGTGCCGTCCTCGACCGCGAGGTCGACCGTGAAGCTCACCTTCACCGTCGCGCCGTCGGCGGGGCGCGGGTACCGCAGCCCGGACAGCATCTTGACGAAGCAGGCGTCGACCTCGGCGTGGACGCCGGCCGCGGCCACGTCCGAGACGCCGCCGTCGGCGCCGACCACGAACGACACGCGCATCGTGCCGCGTACCGCCGGGTCGGCGCGGAGCTGCGCCTCGAAGCAGTACTGCAGCTTGCTCCGGTTGGCGCGGACGACCCGCCGCACCAGCGACGGGTCGAGGTGGGCGTTCTTGCCGTCGAGCCCGTCGATCTTCACGACGACGCCGGGCGGCGGTCCGCACGGCTCGACGTCGTCGGAGACCTCGGCGCCGCCGCGCGCCGACGCGCTCGCGGCAGCCTGGCTGACCACCACCAGCGCGGCGAGCGCGCCCGCGACGTGCCTCATGCCGGCGAGCGTATCACCAGACGATGCAGCCCTCGGCCGCGTAGCGGCCCTGGGCCGGGCCCATCGCGAAGCACACCGACCCACCCTCGCTGTCGAACGCCTCGAACTTGTAGGTCAGCTCGGCCTCGCAGGTGAGCTCGGTCTCGGCGACCGCGAGCTCGACGCGCCAGGTGTGCTCGTCCGCCTCGGCGTCGTAGCTGTCGTGGGCCATCGCGTGGGTCTCCTCGGTGCCGGTCGCGTCGTCGAACAGGGTCGCGTCGACCCGGGCGGCGTCGCCCCGGACCCAGGTGAGGGCGTCGATCGTCTCCGCGCCGGCCTCACCGCCGCAGCCACCGCCGCCGCCGCTGATCTCGAGGTCGGTCGAGGGAGGCGGCCCCGCGTCGTCGCAGATCTCGCCCGCCGCCACGCCGTCGATCGTGTACGGCGCGCAGCCGTCCTCCATCGCGTCGAGGTCGACGCGCAGCGTGTCGGCGCCGCGCAGCTCGAGCCAGCCCGACGCCGTCGCGGCGCCGAGCGCGACCTCGCCGACGATCGCGAAGCTGCCCAGGCCATCGACCTCGAACGTGCCGGCGAGCGTGCACGGGTTGCCGGCGTCGCCGTCGCGCTGCGTGCACTCGGTGTCGAGCTGGAAGCGCGCGCCGAACGCGCCGGCCGACAGCGTGTAGTCGAGCGAGGTCGTGTACACCTCGCCGCTCGCCGGCTGCGGGGTCGACTGCTCGAGCAGGCCGTCGTAGATCAGGCCCGACGCGTCCCACGCGTCCAGCTCGATCCGCATCGGCTGGGTCGGGTCGGCGTTCTCACCGCTGAACCCGGGGACGTTGTGCGCGACGAGCCGTCCGTCGTAGGTGTTGCCATTGGACGTGGTGCAGCCGCCGCCCTCGAAGGTCGAGGTGAGGCCGTCCTCGGTCAGCGCCGGACAGCCGGCCGCGTCGGCGCTGTCGATCGAGGCGCCGAACACGGCGAACACCGGCATCGCGGCGGCGCCGCCGAGCGCCATCTCGATCGAGTCGTGCTGCTCGTCGGCGGTCATCTCGGCGAACCGGGCGGTGCCGGCCGGCGGAGCGTCGGGACCATCGGCCGGGTCGTCGCCGCAAGCGGCGAGCGCGCCGAGCGACAGGGTGAATGCGGAGAGGAGGAGGGGCGTCTTGGAGGCGTACTTCATGGTGGGTCTCGTGGGGGAAGGGGGGGTACGGCTGGCTCCAGGCATTAGCAGCCGTCGTGCCACCGCCCGGACCGCCGGCAGGGCCCGGCAGCGCGGGCGTGTGAACGTGCGTTGGCGTATCCGCTCGACGCGCGGTCACGACGACCCTTACGCTGCCGTCCATGCACGATCTCGTGATCCGGGGGGGCACGATGTTCGACGGCACCGGCGCCGAGGGCGTCGAGGCCGACGTGGCCATCGACGGCGACCGCGTCGCTGCCGTCGGTCGTGACGTCGGTCGCGGCCGCCGCGAGGTCGACGCCCGCGGCAAGCTGGTCACGCCCGGCTTCGTCGACATGCACACCCACTACGACGCGCAGGTGAGCTGGGACCCGTACCTGACGCCGTCGAGCTGGCACGGCTGCACCACGGTCATCATGGGCAACTGCGGCGTCGGCTTCGCCCCGGTCAAGCCCGACCGCCACGACTGGCTGATCGGCCTGATGGAGGGCGTCGAGGACATCCCCGGCTCGGCGATGAGCGAGGGCATCCGGTGGGGCTGGGAGTCGTTCCCCGAGTTCCTCGACGTGATCGGCGCGATGCCGCACGCGATCGACTTCGGCGCCCAGGTGCCGCACTGCGCGCTGCGCGGCTACGTCATGGGCGATCGCGCGAACGAGCCGATCGCGACGCCGGCGGAGGTCGCGGAGATGGCGCGGCTGGTCGAGGACGGCCTGCGCGCCGGCGCGCTCGGGTTCTCGACCTCGCGCACCTCGATCCACAAGACCAAGGACGGCGAGCTGGTGCCCGGCACGTTCGCCGACCCGGCGGAGCTGCTGGCGATCGGCGACGCGATGAAGCGCGCCGGCCACGGCGTCTACCAGAACGTGCTCGAGCACGTCGACGCGCCGCGGTCGTTCGCGTGGATGCGCGAGCTGGCGGCGCGCGGGCTGCGCGTCGTGTTCAGCCTCAACCAGACCGACTGGGGCCCCGAGGTGTGGCGCGAGTGCGTCCGCCTGCTCGACGAGGCCGCGCGCGACGGGCTGGACCTGTGGGCGCAGGTGTCGGGCCGGTCGATCGGCATCCTGATGGGCTGGGAGCTGACCGCGCACCCGTTCGCGACGCACCCGGCGTTCAAGGCGCTCGCGCACCTGAGCCCGGCCGACCGGCTCGCGGCGCTGCGCACGCCCGAGGTCAAGGCGCGCCTCTTGTCCGAGCCGGCCGACGACGCCGGCCCGTTCGGCAACTTCGTCACGCGCGCGTACTCGAAGATGTACCCGCAGGTCGCGACCGGCGGCGTGATCGACTACGAGCCGTCGCCCGACGACAGCCTCGGGGCGCGCGCGCAGCGCACCGGCGCCGCGCCGCTGGAGCTGGTCTACCAGGCGCTGATGGCCGACGACGGCAAGGGCCTCATCTACTTCCCGCTGTTCAACTACGTCTACGGCGACCTGTCGATGACGCACGCGCTGCACCAGCACCCGCGCACCAAGATGGGCCTGTCCGACGCCGGCGCGCACTGCGGCGCGGTGTGCGACGGCGGCATGCCGACGTTCATGCTCACCCACTGGACGCGCGACCGCCGCCGCGGCGGCCGGCTGCCGCTCGCCCAGGTGATCCGGCGCCAGACCTCGGACACCGCGGCGTTCTACGGGCTGCACGACCGCGGCGTGCTCGCGCCGGGCAAGAAGGCCGACGTCAACGTCATCGACTACGACCGCCTCGGGTTCGCCGCGCCCGAGATCGCCTACGACCTGCCCGCCGGCGGGCGCCGCCTGATCCAGAAGGCGCGCGGCTACGCGATGACGATCGTCTCGGGCGTGCCGATCGTCGAGGACGATCGGTTCACCGGCGCGCTGCCCGGCCAGCTCGTGCGCGGCCCGCGCGCGGGCTGAGGCCGCTCACCGTCACTCGCACACGGCCGCGCCGGTGTCGTTGCGGCAGATCTGGCCGCCGGTGCACGGATCGGGCTGGCACGGATCGGCGAGGCACGTGCCCGGCATGCCGGGCGGCTCGTACAGGCCCGCGGCGCACGGCAGCTCGCCGAACACCAGCGCGCGCGAGTTGTCGATGTCGCTGACGATCAGCGCGCGGTCGGTGAAGTGCGGCGACACGAACCCGCGCAGCGTCCGCGCCGAGCACGTCGCGTCCTCGGTGCCGTCCTGATCGTCGTCGTTGGGCGCGCCGTGCGACGCGTCGGACTGGCCGAGCACGACGTCGGGCGGCGTCCCGGGGGCCGGGAGCTGGTCCCAGATCAGCACGCGGTGGTTGCCGCCGTCGCCGATGACGAACTGGTTGCCGTTGCTGGTGACCTCGGACGGCGAGCGCAGCGCGTCGGCGGCGGTCCCGGGCGTGGCCGACGTGAAGTCGGGCTGGCCGAGCACGACGTCGGCCGGGGTGAACGACGCCGTCGGCACGGTGTTCCACACCAGCACGCGGTGGTTGGACTGATCGACCAGCGCGAGCCGCGTGCCGTCGCTCCACACGCCGATCGGATCGCGCAGCGTGCGCGCGGACGGGGCCGCGTCGGTCACGCCGTCCTGGTCGTCGTCGTTGGCGGTGCAGTGGGTGAAGTCGCCCTGCCCGAGCACGACGTCGGGCGGCACGCCGCTGGCCGTCGGGATCGTGTTCCAGATCAGCAGCCGGTGGTTCTCGCGATCGGACACGAACACGCGGCCACCCGCGACGAAGAAGTCGTCCGGGTAGTTCGTGAGCGCCTGGGTGCAGCCGGTCGCGGTCGCGTCGAGCGAGGCCTGCCCGATCACGTAGTCCGCCGCGACGCCGGTCGTCGTCGGCGGCGTGTTCCACACCAGGACGCGGCTACCGCCCCAGTCGAGGACGAACAGCTTGCCGTCGGCGACGACGACGGACTGCGGGAAGTCCATGCCGGCGGCGCCGCTACCGATCGTCGACGTCGCGAGGTCGGGCTGGCCGAGCGCGAAGTCGGCCGGCTCGTTGGCGCGGGCCGGGAACCCACGCCAGCCCAGGACGCGGTTGTGATCGGAGCTCGGCCAGTACAGGACGCCGTCGTGCCACGCGCCAAACCCGTACGGGTACGGGATCGAGGACGCATCGACCGCGCGGTCGGGGCGGGTCACGAAGTCGGGCTGGCCCAGGACGAGCTGCGCGGGCGCGAACGTGGTCAGCGCGACGAACGGGTAGTTGACCGTGGCGAACGCGGTCCCGGGGAAGCCGCCCGCGTCGGTGGCGGTGACGGTGATCGACTGCCAGCGGTCGCCGAGCGTGACCTCGGCGGAGAACGACGTCTGGTCGAACGTCACGTCCGGCGCGACGACGCCGCCGAGGTCGACGACCACGTCCGCGATCGGGCGCGTCGACGCGAGCGTCCCCGACACGGTGATGACGCGCGAGCCGAGCACGCGCTGACCATCGGTCGGCGTGACGATCGTGACGGTGACGCTGGAGTTGGCGTCGGGCGGCGTCGCGTCGGGCGGCGCCGCGTCCGACAGCGGCGCGTCGAACGCCGCCGCGTCCGGGAGATCGGTCGGCGGAGCGTCGGGAGACGTGGAGCCGCCGTCCCCGCACGCGGCGGCGACGAGGCCCCCGAGGACGACGAGGCGAGCGCGCATCGGATCATCCTGCCACCACGGCCACGGGCGAGGTGACCGGATCCGGGCAGCCGCTGCCCGGGAGCGATGCAGCGGGGCTCGCGTCGCGACCGGCGGTGCGGAACGCCGTGGCGGACCGGGCTCGAACCGCTCGATCCGCGCCACGACTACCCGCGGCGATCGCGCACCACGCGCGGCGGCAGCGCGTCGGCGCACGGCCACAGGATCACGTCGTAGCGGTCGCTCCCGGCGGCCTCGGCGGTCGCGAGCCCGCGCGCGTGGACGCGGACGCCGTAGCGCCCGGGCGCGACCTCGAAGCGTCTGGCGTCGGGCAGGTAGTCGGTCGGCCCCAGGCACACGACCGCGCCGGACGGCACGTCGAGCGACGCCTCGGACACGAGGTCGCAGTCGTCGGGCACCGGCGGCGCGGCGGCCGCGACCTCGAGCGTCACCGGGACCACGTCGGCGCGCGCCGTGCCGATCCCGACGACGGTCGGCGCGACCGCGAGCATCCGCGCGAGGGCCTCGGCCGGCCAGGCGAGCTCGCCCCATCCCACCGCCGCGGCCGCCGTCGCGTCCTGCAGGATGATCTGGTGGTAGTCGGCGAAGATCTGGAGGGCGTGGGGCATGTGACTCCTGGCAGAGTCGGGCCGGGGCTCGGCGTGACGCGCGGCGGATCCATCGCCGCGGATCAGTCCGCGTCGGCGCGCAGCGCGGCGGCGAGCTTGTCCTTCAGCCGCTCGAACCGCTTGCGCAGGGCGGCGGCCTCGCGGGTGAGCGCGGCGCGATCGAGGGGCGCGGCGTCGTCGCCGTCGCCCTCGTCCCCGGCCGCGCCCCTCGCCGCCTCGCCCTCGGCCAGCACCTGCGCGATCTCCAGCCAGCTCAGCCGCCGGTCGAGGCGCAGCGTGAGCAGCTCGTGGTCCCGCGGATCGAGCGTGGCGCGGATCCGCGCCAGCTCGTCGCGGACGTCGGTGCGCAGGAACGGCGCCGTCACGGTGCGCGCGTGCTCGACCGCGAGCCGGACCGACGGCACCTGGGACACCGCGACCTGCTGGCGGGCGCGGGCGACCGCGCGGCTGGCGCGGAGCAGCTCGTTGCGGGCGATCGTGTAGGCCCACACCCGGAAGCTGCTGTCCCAGCGGAACCGCGGCAGCGCCTTCCACATCCGCTCGCACGCCGCGCTGAACACGTCGGCGGCGTGGTCGCGATCGCGCGCCATCCCGACCAGGAACCCATGGATCTCGGGGCCGTAGCCCTCGATCGCCGAGGTCATCGCCGCGTCGAGGTCGCCGGCGTCGAACTGCGACCGGATCGTCGCCTCGAGCGCGCTGCGGGCATCCAGGTCCACGGCGCCAGCCTACAACACCCGCACGGCGGTCACACCGCCCCGTGTGGTACTCGATCGGCTGGTGCCGGAGCCAGACCCGCCTGACGACCTGATCGCGAGCCTCGAGCGCCCGCCCGGGGCGGCGTCGCTCGACTCGGTCGGGGCGCTGCTGGCGCGCGCGGTCGCGGCGCCGCCGCGGGCGGTCCCGCTGGTCGAGGGCGACGCGGTCGGCCGCTACCGGCTCGTCCGCCGGCTCGGCGCCGGCGCGATGGGCGTGGTGTGGGCCGCGCACGATCCCCAGCTCGACCGGGCCGTCGCGCTCAAGGTGCTGCGCGAGGACGCCGACCGCGCCCCCGACGGCGAGCGCGCCGCGCGCGAGGCGCGCGCGCTGGCGCGCCTCGTCCATCGCAACGTGGTCGCGGTGTTCGACGCCGGCGTCGATCGCGGCCGCGTCTACGTCGTGATGGAGCTGATCGACGGGATCACGCTGCGCGCGTGGCTGGCCGAGCGCGCGCGCCCGCGCGACGCGATCCTCGACGTGTTCGTGCAGGCCGGCGAGGGCCTCGCCGCCGCCCACGAGGCGCGCCTGATCCACCGCGACTTCAAGCCCGACAACGTGCTGATCGACCGCGGCGGACGGGTGTGCGTCGCCGACTTCGGGCTGGCGCGGCTGGCCGGCGCCGCGAACGACGCGACCGACGACGGCGCGCTCGCGCAGGGCACGCCGGCGCCGGGCACGCAGCTCACCGTCGGCGTCGCCGGCACGCCCGCGTTCATGGCGCCCGAGCAGATGGCGCACGACACGCCGGTCGATCACCGCGCCGATCAGTTCGCGTTCGCGGTCAGCCTGTGGACCGCGCTGACCGGCGCGCCGCCGTTCGGCGGCGACGACCTCGACGCCCGCCGCGCGGCGATCGCCCGCGGCCCGGCCGTCGCGCCGGGCGCGCCGCGGCTGCCACCGTGGCTCGTCGCGGCGCTGCGCCGCGCGCTCGCCACATCGGTCGACGCGCGGTTCCCGACGATGCGCGCGCTGCTCGACGCGATCGCCCGCGGGCGCGCGCGGCGGCGGCGCGTGCTCGTCGCCGGCGCGGTCACCGCCGCGCTCGCCGCGTTCCCGGCGGTGTGGCTGGCACGCGGCGGCGAGGCGCCCGCGCCGTGCACCGGCGGCGACGCCGAGATCGGCCGGGTGTGGACCGCGGCGCGGGGGGGGGGGCGGGGGGGGGGGGGGGGGGGCGCGGGGGGGGGGGGGGCCGCCCCCGCCGCGGCCGGCGCCCCGCGCCCGCGCCCGGCCCCCCCCGGGGGGGGCGGGCCCCCCCCCC
>WYBA01000159.1 GCA_011526095.1 Myxococcales bacterium
ACGCCGCGCTCCGCCGCGCCCACCTGTTCCTCGACTCGATCGTCGAGCACCTGCCGCACATGATCTTCGTCAAGGACGCGGCCGAGCTGAGGTTCGAGCGGTTCAACCGCGCCGGCGAGGAGCTGCTCGGGCAGCCGCGCGAGGCGATGCTGGGCAAGAGCGACTTCGACTTCTTCCCGCCCGAGCAGGCCGCGTTCTTCCAGCAGAAGGACCGCGAGACGTTGGCCGCGGGCAAGGTCGTGGAGATCGACGAGGAGCCGATCGACACCCCCGCCGGCCAGCGCTGGCTCCACACCAAGAAGATCCCGATCCTCGACGCCGACGGGACGCCGCGCTACCTGCTCGGCATCTCCGAGGACGTGACCGAGCGCCGCCGGGCGCGCGAGGCGCTCGAGCGGGTCCACGAGGAGCTCGAGCTGCGCGTCGCCGAGCGCACCGCGGCGCTGCGCCAGACCGAGGCGCACCTGCGCCAGGCGCAGAAGCTCGAGGCGGTCGGCCGGCTCGCCGGCGGCGTCGCACACGACTTCAACAACCTGCTCACCGTGATCATGACCCAGGCGTCGGCGCTCACCGGCCCGCGCAACCCCGACGCGAAGGTCCGCCGCGCCGCCGAGGGCATCGTCGACGCCGCGCGCCACGCCGCCAACCTGACCCGCCAGCTGCTCGCGTTCGGCCGCCAGCAAGTGCTCCAGCCGCGCCGGCTCGACCTCGCCGCGGCGATCGCCGCGCTCGCGCCGACGCTCGGCCGGATGATCGGCGAGCGGGTCACGCTCGTGCTCGAGCCGCCATCCACCGATGGCGCCGATGGCGCCGATGGCGCCGGCGGCGCCGGCGGCGCGTGGATCGACGCGGACCCGGGCCAGATCGAGCAGGTGGTGCTCAACCTGGTGATCAACGCGCGCGACGCGATGCCCGACGGCGGCCGCCTCACGATCGCGGTGCGCGACGTCCCTCCGGTGGGGGCCGGCCGGCCGGGGGTCGCGCTGCGCGTGACCGACACCGGCATCGGGATGGATCCCGAGACCGAGGCGCGCGTGTTCGAGCCGTTCTTCACGACGAAGGCGACGGGGCGCGGGACCGGGCTCGGCCTGGCGACGGTCTACGGCATCGTCGCGCAGAGCGGCGGATCGATCCGCGTCGACACGGCCCCGGGCCGCGGCACGACGTTCGAGGTCGTGCTGCCGGCGGCCGAGGCGCCCGCGGCCGCGGCCGAGGCCGCGCCGCCGGCGCGGACCGCCGAGGCGCGCGGCGGCGAGACGCTGCTGCTGGTCGAGGACGATCCGGCGGTGCGCGCGGTGCTGCACCTGGCGCTGCGCGGCGCGGGCTACGGCGTGGTCACGGCCCACGACGGCCAGACCGCGCTCCACCTGATCGCGTCGCGTCCCGGCGGGTTCGACGCGATGATCACCGACGTCGTGATGCCGGGCATGACCGGCCCCGAGCTCGCCACCGCGGCCCGCCGGCGACAGCCCGGGCTGCGCGTGCTGTTCATCTCCGGGTACGCCCACGGCGCCGCCGGCGACGGCCCCGGCCCCGACGACGCCTTCCTCGCCAAGCCGTTCGAGCCGACCACGCTGCTGCGCCGCGTCCGCGAGCTGCTCGAGGCGCGCGCCCCGGGCGCCTGACCGCGGCGCGCGCGTCCCCGCGTCAGCCACGCGCGTCGAACGCCGCGCGCGCCCGCGCCGCCAGCCCCCAGCACACGGCGGTCAGCTCGTCGCCACCGCGCAGGCGATCCGCGCCGAACCGCGCCGCGAGCCGCGCGCGCACCGCCGGCACCAGCGCCGAGCCGCCGGTCGCGAACACGCGATCGACCGCGGCAGTCGCGACGCCGGCGTCGGCGAGCACGCGGTCGAGCACCTGATCGATCGCGTCGAGGTCGGGCGCGATCCAGGCGTCGAACTCCCCGCGCTCGACCGCGGCGGTGACGTCGATCGCGTCGAGCTCGAACCCGGCCCGCGCCGCGACCGACAGCGCCAGCTTGGTCCGCTCGACCGCGGCGTGCAGCGGCAGGCCGAGATCGTCGCGGACGATCCGCTGCAGCTTCTCGATCTGCCCCGGCGCGCGCGAGCCGTGCTCGATCCGCTCGAGCAGCCGCAGCGTGTCGGGCGCCTTGAGGAACGACAGGTGGTGCCACCGCCGCAGCCGGTGGAACAGCCACGCCGGCACCGGCGCCTCGGACCCGAACTCGTCGACGAACCGCGAGCCGCGCCCGACCGCCGGCGCGACCACCGCGTCGATGATCCGCGCGTCGAACCCGTCGCCGCCGAGGCCGAGGCCGCCGGTGGCGAGCACCTCGCCCGGCGTGCCCGGCCCGATCTGGAGCAGCGAGAAGTCGGTCGTGCCGCCGCCGAGGTCGGCGACCAGCACCAGCTCGGCGCGGTCGAGCCGCGCCGCGTAGCGCGCCGCCGCGCCGAGCGGCTCGAGCTCGAACACGACCTCGTCGAACCCGGCCGCGGCCAGCGCCTTGGTCATCCGCGCGATCGCGCGCGCGTCGTCGGCGTCGTCCTCGGCGCCCCAGTAGCGCACCGGCCGCCCGACGACGGCGCGGCGGCCGAGATCGACGCCCGCGCCTCGGCGCAGCGCCATCAGGTACGCGGCGATGAGATCCTCGATCGACCACAGCCGGCCGAGGATCTGGGTGCGCGAGAACGTCGCCGACGCCAGGTACGACTTGATCGACTGGACGAGCCGGCCCTCGCCCTCGGCCTCGAGGTACGCCGCGATCGCGGCGGCGCCGGCGACGACGTCGCGGCTCGACGGATCGAAGTAGAGGACCGTGCGCCACGTCGGGGCCGAGCCGCCGCCGGGGGTGGGCAGCGGGATCATCCGCACGCCGTCGCGATCCGCGACGGCGACGGCGGAGTTGGTGGTGCCGAAGTCGATGCCGACAAAGGTGTCCATGAGGCTCCTCGGGGGTGAAGGAAAGGAGCCCCCCATCATCCACACACCGGCGCGCTTTACGAGCTGTCGGCGGATCCGTATCCAGGAGGAGGTCTTCGGGAGGGGTGGCCGCGCGCTCACCGCGTCGGCAGGCCCGGGTGGGCGAGGCGGACGCGGTACAGCGACGTGCGCGCCGTGATGTAGAGCGTCCGCGCGTCGGCGTCGCCGAACGCGCAGTTCGCCGGCTGCTCGGGCACGGCGATCGTGCCCCACGGCGTGCCGTCCGGCGCGTAGACGCGGACGCCGTCGGCCGCGGTGACGAACAGGTTGCCGGCGGCGTCGATCGCCAGGCCGTCGGGGTTGGGGATCGACGGCACGAGCGTCGTCGGCTCGCCGAGCGCGCCGTCGTCGGGGCCGCCGACGGTGACGGCGAACGCGCGGACGACCGCGGCCGCGGTGTCGGCGACGTAGAGCACGTCCTGCGCGGGCGACAGCCCGACGCCGTTGGGGCGCTCGTCGAGCGCGCCGGTGCGCTCGGCGACGAGCGGGCCGCCCGGCGACAGCCGGAACACGCCCATGAACCCCAGCTCGCGATCGGCGTCGTCGATCCCGTACGGCGGATCGGTGAAGTAGATCGTGCCGTCGCCGCGCACGACGAGGTCGTTGGGCGAGTTGAGGCGCAGGCCGTCGAGGTCGGCGACGACCTCGACCACCGCGTCACCCTCGGTGCGCGACACGCGGCGCGCGCCGTGCTCGGCGGCGAGCAGCCGGCCCTGCGGGTCGAGCGCGAGCCCGTTGGCCTGATCGCTCGGCGCGCGGAACACCGTCACGCCGCCGCCGGGGACGTGGCGGTGGATCGTCGAGGCCGGGATGTCGGTGAACAAGAGGTCGCCCTCGGCGGCGCGCCACTGCGGGCCCTCGACGAACTGGAACCCGCCCGCGACCAGCTCGACCTCGCCGATCCCCGCGAGCGGGTCGCCGGCGAACGCGTCGGGGCCGGGCGCCCCGTCCGCCGCGGCGCCGTCGCCGGGCACGGCGTCGGGCGACGCGCCCGCGCCGCCGCAGCCGGCCAGGATCCCCAGGGTGATCGCCGCGGTGCGAGTCGACATCGACGGCGAGCCTACCCCGGACCGCCGCCCGATCGCTTTTCGTGCGCCGGTCGCCGCGCCGCCGCGTTGTCCGGGTGCCGGCCACCGCTGGCCGGTCCACATCAACCCCGGAGCTTCCATGCACCTCTCCCGCGCCCTCTCGATCGCCCTGGCCTCGCTGTCGCTCACCCTCGCCGCCGCCGTGCCCGCGCGCCCGGCCGGCGCGTGCGGCTCGTACGTCCAGAAGTCGGCCACCCAGCGCGCCGCCGAGCAGGGCGCGCGCGACGCCGTCACCGCCCACTTCGAGGCGCTCGCCGCCGGCGACGCCCGCGCCGTGCGCAAGGTGTGGTCGCCGTCGGCCAAGGTCACCTCGCTCGACGCCGACGGCCAGGCGACCCGGACCGAGCGGCTCGGCCGCGCCCTGCCCCGCTGGCTGGCGGCGCGCGACGGCCTGGCGTGGACCGTGACCTACGCCGCGCAGGCGGCGGACGGCACCGTCACGGTCGCCGCCCGCGTGACCTGGGACGGCACGCTGTACGAGGACGTGCTGACGCTCGCCGAGCTGGACGGCCGGTGGCGGATCACCGCCAAGTCGAGCCAGGCGCACGTCCACGTCGCCGCCGGCGCCGGCTACTGACCGTCACAAGGTCGGCAGGCCGCGCCACGGCCCGACCGCGAACGCGGCGTCGAGCCGCGCCACGTCCGCCGCGTCCAGGGTCAGCCCGCCCGCGCCGGCGTCGTCGTCGACGTGCGCGACCCGCGCCGCCTTGGGGATCGCGAACAGCGGCGCGCGCCTGACGAGGAACGCCAGCGCGACCTGGTGCGGCGTCGCGCCGTGGCGCGCCGCGACCTCGGCCAGGACGCGCCCGCCCGGCGAGCGCGGCGCCGGGAAGTCGCCGCAGCCCAGCGGCGAGTACGCGACGACCGCGACGCCGTGGCGCTCGCACCACGGCACGACCGCGTGCTCGATCGTCCGCTCGCCGAGGTGGTAGAGGACCTGGTTGCACGCGAGCTGCCCCGGCGCGCGCCGCGCGCCGACGACGCGCAGCGCCTCGTCGAGGTCGGCGTCGTCGAAGTTGGACACGCCCCACGCGCCGATCTTGCCCGCGGCCCGCAGCGCGTCGAACGCCTCGAACGTCTCGGCCAGCGGGTGCTCGCCGCGCCAGTGCAGCAGGTAGAGATCGACGTGCTCGACCCGCAGCCGGCGCAGGCTCGCCTCGCACGCCGCGAGCGTGCCGGCGTAGCTGG
The DNA here is from genome assembly GCA_011526095.1 of Myxococcales bacterium. Classification (GTDB taxonomy): domain Bacteria; phylum Myxococcota_A; class Polyangia; order Haliangiales; family Haliangiaceae; genus WYBA01. The sequence goes on from WYBA01000159.1 coordinate 5,217, forward strand.
CGTGCTCGGGCAGGACCTTGGTCGCGAGGAACACCCGGTCGCGCAGCCCGATCAGCGCCTCGCCCACCAGCTCCTCGACGTGCCCCGAGCCGTACATCTCGGCGGTGTCGACGTGGGTCATGCCGCGCTCGACCGCCCGCCGGATCGCCGCGATCGCCTCGCGGCGATCGTCGCGCTCGAGCTGCCACGTCCCGTAGCCGATCACCGGGACCGCCCGCCCCGTGCCGCCGAAGGCCCGCGTGTGCATGGACGTGTCTACCTCACCGCTCCGGGCTGTGCATCCCCGCAGGCCAGGCTAGCCTGGACGCTTGCGGTTCCTCGCGTTCCAGGCGTTCGCGCTCGCGCTCCACGGCCTGCTCCTCTACTACGTCTGGCGCCGCCTGGTCCGCGACACGGCGATGCCCCGGCCGTGGCGGACGATCGTCACGGTCGCGCTGATCGTCCTCGAGCTCCAGGTGCCGGTCGTGATGTGGCTGTCGCGCGCCGGCGCGACCGCGGCGGCGTCGGCGCTGGCGTGGCCGGCGTTCCTGTGGCTCGCGCTGTTCGG
>WYBA01000019.1 GCA_011526095.1 Myxococcales bacterium
GCCCGGCCCACGCGGGCCGCGGGGGCCACCCGGGCCGCCCGGACCACGGCGGTCGCCGTCGCGGTCCCCGGGCCGACCACGGCCGGGCGGGCCGCGGCGCTTGCCGCCGCGCTTGTCGTCGCGCGGGTCGCGCGGCGCCGCGGTGAGCTGCCAGCCGATGCCGACGCGGGGCACCTCGCCCGGGCGGACGCGGTCCTCGCGCTCTTCCTTCTTCTCGCCCGACATCGCGGCCTTGAGGCTGCCGAGGCCGCGCGGCTTGGGCGCGCCGCGCTCGCCGCCGAACCCGCCGCGACCGCCACCGCCGCCGCCGCCACCGCCTCCGCCACGGCGATCGTCGTCGCGGCGACCGCCGCGGCGGTCGTCGTCGCGGCCACGCCGGCCGCCACCGGCCGACGCGACGCGGTCGACGGCGTAGTGGAACTCGCCCTTGGCGACGGAGCCGTGCGGCCCCTTCTCGCCCTGGAACACGCGGACCAGGCGGACCTTGTCGACGTCGGCGCCGACGATGTCGAGCGCCTCGACCAGGCGCGCGATGCGATCCTCGTTGAGCCCGAGGTCCCCCGCCAGCGCGGCGGCGAGCGCCTCGGCCTCGAGGCCCTCGGCGGCGCGCGCGGCGCGGGCCGCGGCGGCCTTCTTGAGGACGAGGGGGGAGAACTCGGTGATCGTCTTCATGGGAGGCCGGTCTTTACAATAGGCGCCGAAAAAACGAAAGGCCGCGCAGCCGCGCGGCCCCCGTTTTCATGTCGTGGGTCGGTGGGGCGGGGCCCGATCAGTTCGTGCCGACGCTGCCCGACGCCGAGGCCGAGACCTCGACCGAGACGCTGACCGACGCCTCGATGTTCGCGACCGCGGCGACCGCGGCCGAGATCTGGCCCGAGATGCACAGGGCCTGGTCCTCGAACGACTTCGCCAGCTCGGCGCCGGCCTCGCCCAGGCTACGCGCGGTGGCGGCCCAGGTCTTGGCCGCCTTCGCGAGCGGGCGGAGCTTGGCCTCGACCGTGAGGATCTGCGGCAGGCCCGCCTTCATCGCCGCGATCACGCGATCGGTGCGCGGGGCGTCGACCACGACCGAGGCGTCCGCCTCGACGTTGAGCTCGGCGGGGGTGCACTCCACCTCGGCCGACGCGTAGACCTCGGCCTTCGCCTCGCACTCGGCCGACGCCTGGACGTCCGCCTCGCCCTCGCAGCCGCTCGAGCACTCGCCACGGCAGACGCCGTCGCACTCGCCGTTGCACTCGCTGCCGCCGCTGCCGCCCTTGCAGGTGCCGTCGCACTCGCCCGAGCAGGTCCCCGAGCACGAGCCCGAGCACTCGACCGTGACGTTGCCCGAGGCGCTCGCCTCGCACTCCGCGGCGACGCTGGCGGCCGCCTGGACGTCGACCCGGCACACGGCCGGCTTGTAGTCGATCGTGAGGCTCGCGTTGGCCTGGATGCCGACGCTGAGGTCCTCCTTGATCTGGGCGAAGACGCGGTTGCAGACGTCCTTGGTGTCACCCTTGGCGTCGAGCCCCAGCTCCTTGGCCATCGCGTCGCAGCCCGTGCGGACCTCGACCTCGACGCCCTTGACCGCCTCCTCGAGCTTGACCGTCGCCTCGAGGAACGCCTTGAGCTTGCGCCCGGCGTCGGAGACTGCGTAGTTGCCGCAGGTGTTGGGGTCGACCTTGCCGCCGCGACCGGGGATCTTCGCCCCGGGACAGCCGGCGAGGCCTCCGACCAGGACGGCCATCATGATGGCCACGAACGCACGCGAGTGATTCGAACGCATGTAATAGGGGCTCCTTCCCGTTTCCGGGGGAGGGAATATCACAGGGGGTGAGGCGTCGAAAAGGCCGCCCGGGTAATCTCCGGGTACCTGTCCACGGGAGCAGCCATGGCATCGATCCGTCGCTCGTTCGTCACCGCCGCCGCGGCCGTCGTCGTCGTGCTCGTCGCGTTCGCCGCGCTCGGTGTGGGGACGCCGCGTCACGCCGAGGCGCGCCCGCGCACCGCCGCCGACGATGCGGCGATCACCAAGCTGATGGGTCACGCCGACAAGCTGTCGGCGATCCTCGAGACCCACGTCGACGCGCCGAAGAAGGCGCTGTCGCAGATGGACAAGTATCTCAAGAAGCACCGCAAGGCGATGAAGAAGCTGGTCGCGCAGCTGGTGTCGCTCGCCGGCGAGCTCGACGACGACGCGCGGCGCGACACCCGCACCGAGCTGTTGTTCGGCGAGCGCACGTCCCGGTTCGTCGCGGCGCTGAGCGCGTTCATCGACAAGCACGGCGACGACGCGGCGTACAAGAAGAAGATCGACGGCCACCTCGGCGAGCTCGAGGCCGAGGGCAAGAAGCTGTTCGAGGCCTACATGAAGTGAGTCAGGGCGTGCCGGGCGTCCCAGACGTCCGACGCGTCGACGGCGTCCACGGCGTCCAGCCGGGCGGCATCCGCACCGCCGGCGCCGCGGTCGGCGTCGCCTCGTAGGCGAGGCAGTGGGTGTGGGGGTCGAGCACCGCGTCGACGACGTCGAACGGCACGTCCGGCGCGACCTCGGTGACGGTCGCGCTGCCGTCGATGCCGAGATCGATCCACACCTCGACCGACTCGCCCTCGCCGGCGCCGACCAGCTCGACCGCGAACGCGCAGCCCATCGGCGTCGCGGGCGAGGCCTGCGTGACCGTGACCTCGACGTCCGCGCCGAGGTCGGTCGTCGTGACCGTGAACCGCGGCCACTCGGGCGCGCCGTCGCCGTAGACCCAGGCGTCGAAGTAGCCGGCGAGGTCGAGGCCGGTCGCGTCCTCGAGCGCCGCGCGGACGTCGGCCACGCCGATCGCGCGCGGCTCGCCGAGCAGCGCGGCGAGCGCCTCGAGCACCTGGGCGCGGGAGGTCAGCGCCTCGAGCTGGCGGAACAGGATCATCGGCCCGGGGCAGTAGACGTGGCCGTAGTAGTCGAGCAGCGGCGGCTCGGCGGCGGGCACCGGGTAGTAGCTCGACGACGGCGCGCACCCCTTCCACCCGCGCACCGTGCCGAGCGCGAGCTCGGGCCGCGCGGTCTCCTCGTGGACGAAGCTGAGGTACTCGGCCATCGCCTCCTTCCACACGAAGTCGTAGGTGCCGGCGAGCGTCGTCTCGTCGCCGGCCCACTGGTGCGCCAGCTCGTGGAGCAGCGTGTGGTTGACCGGGCCGGTGTTGCCGAACGGCGCATCGAGGTTGTCGGCGAGGACGATGTTGCCCGGGTGCTCGAACCCGCTCCAGTACGTCGGCGCGGTGACGATGCGCAGCGTGTCGCCGTACGGGTACGGCCCGAACGTCTGCCGCATCCACGCCAGGAACGACGTCTGCATCGGCACGTCGATGTCGTCGATCACGCCGGAGCCGACGCGGTCGTGCGCGGTCACGGCGAGGCCGTCCCACGTGCCGAGCGACGACGTCGTCCACCCGCTCGACGCGATCACCCCGAACGTCGAGTAGGTCGGGCCGCCGGCGTGGTCGAACACGCACCGCGTCTCGGTCGCGCCGGCGGTGACGTCGCCGGGGCACAGCACCTCGACCCCCTCGGGGTGAGTGATCGTGAACGTGTAGCGCGCGAACTCGCCCGGCGCGGGGTCGCACGGGCCGAACCGGTCGCACCCGCCGACCCACGACACCAGGTAGTAGAGCGCCGCGCCGTTGGCGTCGGTGGCGATCGAGTAGCCGACCTGCGACGCGCCCCACGTCTCGAGCGGGACGGTGACGTCGGCGGCGAGCACCAGCGCGTCGTCGACCGCCCAGCCGGCGCCGCACGCGGTCAGCGCGTCGCCCGCGACCGTCACGCCCGTCGCCGGGGCGCCGTCGAGCGTGACCGAGCCGGCCGCGACGTCGGCGCGCACGGGCAGGGTGAGGCAGTCGCCCGCGGCGGTGACGCGGGCGTGGACGACCGCGCGCGCGGCGCGCGACTCGAGGTCGAGCGTGTAGTCGTAGGCGGTGACCTGGACGCCGAGCGCGCCCGACGGCGCGGCGTCGGGCGGGGCGCCGTCGTCGTCTCCGCCGCAGGCGGCGAGCGCGAGCGCGAGGGCGGCGGCCAGGGCGAGCGAGGGGCGCATCGTCCGGATCTACCAGGTCAGGCCCGGTCGATGGGGCGTGACGTCGTCCGCCAGAACCGCGCGCACAGGAAGATCGCGGTCGCGGTCAGCCCGGCCGACAGCCCCCACCACAGCCCGACCGCGCCGAGATCGAGCACGAACGCCGCGACCAGCGCGACGCCGAGCCCGACGCCGTAGTGGCCGAGCACGTTGGCGACGAACGCCGCGTGGGTGTCGCCGGCGCCGCGCAGCGCGCCCGCGGCGATCGCCTGGGTGCCGTCGGACAGCTGGAACAGCGCGGCGACGTGGAGCATCGGCACCGCCGCGGCGATCACGCCGGGGTCGGAGGTGAACAGCCCGGCGAGCTCGGCCGGCCACACCACGAACGTGATCGCGCCGCCGATCATCGCGATCGAGCCGACACCGAGCGAGGTCAGCCCGCGCGCGCGCGCCAGGCGGTGGTCGCCGGCGCCGACCGCGTGCCCGACCCGCACCGCCGCCGCGGCGCCGACGCCGAGCGACACCGAGAACGTCAGGCTCGCCAGGTTGATCGCGACCTGGTGGCCCGCCGCCGGCAGCTCGCCGATGTGCGCGGCGAGCAGCGCGGCGAGCGCGAACGCGCCGACCTCGGCGCCGAACTGCAGCCCGACCGGCAGCCCGATCTTCACCACCCGGCGCACCGCCGACGGCGGCCGGGGCGTCGCGGGCAGCTCGGCCAGCACCGCCCGCGCCGCGAGCGCGTAGACCGCGGCGGTGACGAGCTGGACCAGCGTCGTCGCCAGCGCCGCGCCGATCACGCCGAGCGCGGGCAGCCCGATCGCGGGGAGCCCGAGGTCGGCGAGGCCGGCGTCGCCGAACACCAGGATCCAGTCGGCGAGCGCGTTGACGACGTTGCCGACGATCACCGCGACCAGCAGCGGCCGGGTCACGCCGTGCGCCTGCAGGAACGAGCGCAGCGCGACCTGGATCAGGAACGGGGCGACGCCGAACGATCGCGTCACGACGTACGCGGTCGCCTCGTGCTCGACCGCGGGCGCGATCCCGAACAGCGGCAGGATCAGCGGCGACGCGACGACCACCAGCGACAGCGCCAGCCCGACCCACAGCGCCGCCTTGAGCCCGTCGAGCAGCAGCCACCGGCTGTCGCCGCGGCGGCCGGCGCCCAGCGCCTGCGGCACCAGCGTGTCGAGCCCCATGACGATGCCCATGCCGACGCACGTCACGCCGAACACCAGCGAGTTGGCGACGCCGCCGCCGGCGAGGGCGTCGGTGTGATAGCGGCCGAGCACCGCGGTGTCGACCAGCCCCATCATCATCAGGCCGACCTGCTGCGCCGCGAGCGGCACCGCGAGGTGGACCTGGGCGCGGAGCTCCGCGCCGCGCGAGGTGTTGGCCACCGGCGCCTACCGGACCGGGCGCGCGTCGGCGTCGACGCGGACGATCGGCAACCCGAGCGAGGCCAGCTCGTCCCCCACGGCCGCCGCGTCCCCGACGACGACGATCGACAGCTCCGCCCACGCGGCGTCGGCGAGCGTGCGCGCCGCGTCCGCCGTCACCGCGCGCACGCCGTCGACGTAGCCCTGGTGCCAGTCGGCCGGCAGGTCCTGCACGACCAGCCCGGTGAGCTGGGCGGCGATCCCGGCGTTGGTCTCGAAGTCCTGGGGGAGCTGGCGGACCATCAGCTGCTGCGCCTTGGTCAGCTCGGCGGCGGGCATCGCCTCGGCGCGCGCGCCGTCGATGATCGCCAGCGCCTCGCGGACGCCGTCGACGGTGTGCGCGGTCTTGAGCGCCGAGGTGATCGCCCACGTCCCGCCCCACCGGCCGCGCCAGAACGTCGCGTACATGCCGTAGGTGTAGCCGAGCTCCTCGCGCAGCCGGCGGTTGAGCCGGGCCGCGAAGCTGCCGCCGATCGCGGTGTTGACGACCTCGGCGGTGAGCTGCTGCGGATCCCCCGCCGCCGGGCCGGCGCGGCCGATCATGACCACGCTCTGCGGCGCGCGCGGGCGGTCGACCAGCCACACCGTCGGCGCGCGCGCCGCCGGCGCCGCGACCGGCGTCGCGGCCGCCGGCGCCTTGCGCGTCCACCCGCCGAGGCGCTCGGCGAGGACGCGCTCGGCGTCGGCGCGCGTGATGTCGCCGGTGATCACGATCGTCGCCGTCGCCGGGGCGTAGCGCGACTTCCAGAACGCCTTGACGTCCGCGAGCGTCAGCTTCTCGACGGTGGCGGTGAAGCCGGCGGTCGGCTGGCCGTACGGGTGATCGCCGAACACCAGCTCCTCGAACACCAGCGCCGCGACCCGCCGCGCCTCCTGCGGGCGTAGCGTCAGCTCGGCGAGCTGGTCGTCCTTGACGCGGGCGAAGTCGGCCTTCGTGAACGACGGCCGCACGATCATGTCGGCGACGACGGCGACGCTGTCGGCGAACGTCGTCGCGAGGGTGTCGAGCCAGATCGATGTGGCGTCGGCGCCCACCGCGACGTCGTGGGTCGCGCCGAGGCGCTCGAGCTCCTCGGCCAGCGCGAGCGCGTCGCGCGCGCCGGCGCCCTCGTCGAGCATCGCGCCGGTGAGCTGGGCCAGGCCGGCGCGCGCGCCGTCCTCGCGCGAGCCGGCGCGGGTGAGGATCACGCGCATCGACACCAGCGGCAGGCGGTGGTTCTCGACGAGCATCACCCGCGCGCCGCTGGCGAGCGTGAACACCTCGGGGACCGGCGGCGCCCACGGCGCCTCGGCGGTCGGCGCGGGCGGCCGCGACCAGTCGACGCCGGCCGCCTCCCACGGCACCGCGGCCGCGCCCGCGCCCGTGCCCGTGCCCGTACCCGTGCCCGTGCCCGTGCCCGTGCCCGTGCCCGCGCCCGTGCCCGTGCCCGGCGGCTGCTTCGGCCCGCACGCGATGAGCGCGAGCCCCAGCGCGGCGATCGCGGCGCGCCTCACTTGCCACCCGCCTTGCCGGCGTCCGCCGCCGCCTCGGGCCGCACCAGCATCGTCACCGCCGCGTCGGCGCCGAGCCACGCCTTCACCGTCGCGTGCAGCGACGCCGGCGTCACCGCGCGCAGCAGCGCCAGCTCCTCGGCGAGGTGGTCGGGGTCGCCGGTCAGCGCGGCCCACTCGGCGATCGCGTCGGCGCGGCTCGCCAGGTTCTCCAGGCCGCCCAGCCGCGACGCCTCGATCACGCGGCGCGCGCGCTCGACCTCGGCGGCCTCGGGCGGCGCGTCGCGCAGCGCGGCCAGCTCCTGGCGGATCGCGTCGCGCACGGCCTCCGCGGTGACGCCGTCGCGCGCGATCGCCGAGATCGACAGCTCGCCGCCGAGCACCTGATCGCCCTGGCGGGTGTAGACGTCGGTCGCGAGCCGGTCGGTGAACACCAGGCGCCGGTGGAGCCGGCTGGTCTTGCCGCCGCCGAGCAGCTGGGCCGCGACCGCGAGGTCGACCGCGGCGGGCGTCAGCGGCGCGTCGGTGCGCCACGCCATCAGCACGGCGGCGGCCTGGACGCGATCCGTCGCCTCGAGCTCGACCGGCCCCGGCAGCGGCGTCACCGGCTGCTCGAGCGTGACGCGGGCGGGCGCCGGCCGGGCCGGCATCCACGCGAAGTACGTCGCGACCAGCGCCTGCGCGGCGTCGAGGTCGATCCCGCCGGCGATCACGAGCGTGGCGTTGCTCGGGCGGTAGTACGTGCGCCAGAACGCCTCGACGTCGGCGAGCGTCGCCGCCGTGAGGTCCTCCATCGTGCCGATCGTGAGGTTGTGGTTGCCGTGACCGGGCGGCCACAGCGCCTGCTGGACCGCGAGCGACGCCAGGCCGTAAGGCTGGTTCTCGTAGCTCTGCCGGCGCTCGTTCTTGACGACGTCGCGCTGGTTGTCGAGCACGGTCTGGTTCATCGCGTCCCACAGCCCGGCCATGCGATCCGCCTCGAGCCACAGCGCCAGCGGCAGGTAGCTCGCCGGGACCTGCTCGAAGTAGTTGGTGCGGTCGGCGTTGGTCGTGCCGTTGTTCCACCCGCCGGCGGCCTCGAGCAGGGCGTCGAACTCGCCCTCGCCGACGTGGGCCGAGCCCTCGAACATCAGGTGCTCGAACAGGTGGGCGAAGCCGGTCTTGCCCGGGACCTCGTCCTTGCTGCCGACGTGGTAGCGGACGTGGACGACGACCGAGGTGACCGCGGGATCGCGGTGCAGGACGACCTCGAGGCCGTTGTCGAGCCGGTAGTGGCGGAGCTCGAGCGACGGCGCGGTGACGGCGAGCGCCTGGTCGGCGCGCGCGGCGGGGACGAGCGCGCCGACCGCGAGGCCGGCCGCGATCGCGGCGGCGGCGCCGCCGAGCCACAGGCGCCGGGTCATCGGCCAGCGCTCGCCGGGCTCGCCGGCAGCACGGGGTCGACGTGCGGGGTCATCGGCGCGTTGGCCTCGCGCAGGTTCTTCGCGAGCAGCTGGCCGAGCGCGAGCCGGCGGTCCGCGCCGGGGCCGACGATGCGCACGTAGCACGGCGAGTCGTCGTCGACGAACAGCAGACCCTGGCCGTGGTGGTCGAGCGCGCGCCGGCCGAGGTCGACGACGTGGGCGCCCGTCGGCGCCTTGAGCTCGACGCCGGCATCCGTGACGATCGGCTTGTCGCCGCGCGCCTGCGCCTCCTGGGCGTAGCGGTCGACCCGCTCGGCCGAGGTCTTCTCGTACTGCGCGAACAGGATGTCCGCGCGCTTGTCGTAGTCGTCGCGGCAGTCGACGTCGAACGTCCACGCCTCGGGCGCGGCGCCGGCGCCGGCGTCGCTGGCGTTGGTGCTCGGCTCGGGCGCCGCGCCGCCGACGAGGTAGCTGCACGGCTTCGGCACGCCGCGCGGCGGCGTGAACGGCGAGTCGACCGGCCTGGCCGCGGCGCCGAGCGCGGCCTCGAGCTCGGCGGCCGGGGCGATCGTGTCGCACGTCCACTTCTCGGCCGGGATCCCGAGCAGCACCGGGTCGGCGCCCCGGGCCGGCTTCGCGCTGGTCGTCCCCGTGGACTTGTCCGGCTCGCACGCGGCGAGCAGCAGGGCAGGGACGAGCAGCAGGCCACGGCACGGCATGCGCGGACGATATGTCCCCTGGCCCGCGTGGGCAACGGGTGTACCTTAGAAGCGATGCTCGACTGGATCGGCACGCTGAAGATCCGCGCCCGCGGCGGGCGGCGGCTCGAGCTCGGCCTCACGCGCTCGACGGTGGCGGCCGGGTGGGTCGTGACGCTGCTCGGCGCGATCCTGGCGGCGGCGGTGTGGCGGGCCGAGCTGCCCCGCCTGGTGTGGGTCGTGCCGGGCGTGGTCGTGCTGCTCGGGCTGATCCTGGCGACGATGCGCCGCGAGCTGGTGTTCGACGGGGACGACGGCGTCTTGCGGATCGAGCAGCGCGTGCTCGGGCTGGCGTCCCGCGCGGTCGTGCCGCTGTTCCACCTGCGCGCGGTCGTGATCTCCGCGCGCGACGGCGCCGGCATGGGCCCGCGGTTCGTCGCCTACGTCGACCGCCGGGTCGGCGCGCGGATCCACCTCGACGAGGCGCAGCGCTGCGCCAGCCTGATGAAGATCGCCGAGGCGATCGCCGAGGTCGCCGACCTGCGCCTCGTCTACGACGCGACCGCGCGCGCCGCGATGCGGTGACGCCCGCGACGGCCCGACGCTCGCGACGCCCACGGCGGCCGGTCGCCCGCGGCGGCCGACCGGCGCGTCAGTCCTCGGAGCGCTCGACGCGGTCGCCGCCGCCCGTCGTCGGTGGCGCCGGCGGGAGCGCGGGCGCCGCGGGCGCGGCGAGC
>WYBA01000160.1 GCA_011526095.1 Myxococcales bacterium
TGTTAGCCGCCGCATAGGATGAGCTCGTCGGGCGTCATCGCGTTGACGCTCGCTGCACACGAGTGATGGTCATGCCGGGCCCGTCGGGATCACCCGGCGTCATCGAGTCCGCCGGCGGGATGGAGCTCAGGCCAGCAGTGGGTGCCGCGGCTGGACCGGATGGTCGCGGCTCGGGGCGGCAGGTCAGGTCGGGCCGAAAACTTGGTCGGGGGATCGCGGCGTCCTAGACATGCCGGCCGAGCAGACCGACGGGTGCGCCACGGGGGCGTAGGCCGAAACGAAAAAGACGACGAGCGGTTGGCGCCGCCTCGTCGTCCGGGTGCTCGCCGACGAGCGTGAAGACGAGCACAGCGACGGTCGACGACTTCTGGGACGCGGTCAAGTTCTGGTGGACGAAAGACGACGGAGTGGAGGCATTGCGGCCGAGCCACTGCGCGGCGTGCGGGGCGGCGGCGCATCGCGGTGACGGCCGGCTGCGGCTGCATGGCCACGGCAGCCGCGAGCGCACGGTGTGGGGACCGACGCTGCCGGCGACGCCGCCGGCGCTGACGTCGGTGCGCGTGCGACGCTTCAAGTGCACGGACTGCGGCGCGGCGCGCACGGCGTTGCCGCGCGGCCTCGGGCGCCGGCTGCGGTACTCGCTGTCGGCGATCGCGCTGGCGCTCGCGGCGTGGGCGATGTGGCTGTGCCCGGCGGCCGAGGTGCGCGCGGCGGTGAGTCCGTGCGGCATCGTCGGGGCGAGCGAGGTCGGCCGGTGGCGGAGCCTGCGCCGCTGGGCGCGGCGCGCGACCGGGCTGTTCGGCCTGCCGGCCGCGGCGGCGGCGACGGCCCGGCAGCACGCCGCGCGCGCCGCGCAGCTGGTGCGAGCGCGCGGCCCGACCGACGCGCCGGACGCCGCGCGCGTGGTCCTGGGCGCGCACGTCCGCTGATCCGGATCGCGGCGTCATCGCGACGCCGCGCGGATCCCACCCGAGAGCGCCCCTGGTCTGTGCCGCGTCGGCGGCGGCAGATCAGGGGATGAAGCTACGACCCAAAGATCACGCCGAGCAGGTCGCGCTGTTTCGCGCGCAGCTGCTCGGCCCGGTACTCCACGCGGAGCTGTCGCGCGGCGAGCTCTTGGCGGAGCTGCGCGTCGTCGCGCAAAAGCGCTTCGTGCCGCCGGGCGCCGACACGTCGCGCACGTACTCGGTGCCGACGCTGCTGCGCTGGCGCCGCGCGTACCTGGCCGAAGGGCTCGCCGGGCTGCGGCCCGTGTCGCGCCGGCTCGGCGACGCGCTCGCGCTGTCCGACGAGCAGCGCGACCTGCTGCTCGAGATCCGCCGCCAGCACCCAGCGGTGCCCGCCAACGTCGTCCTCGACACGCTCGAGGGCGACGGCCGCCTGGACCGCGGCACCATCACGGCGCAGACGCTGCGGCGGCTGTACCGCCACGAGCAGCTGCCACGCCGACCCAAGGCCAAGGCCGGTCGCCCCGCCGGCGAGCGGCGCCGCTGGGAGGCGGCGTATGCCGGCGACCTGTGGCACGCCGACGTGTGTCACGGCCCGACGCTCGTGGTCGACGGCCGCCGCCTCCCCGTGCGCGTGCACGCGCTGCTCGACGACAAATCGCGCTATATCGTCGCGCTGCGCGTCTTTGGCCACGAGCGCGAGGTGGCGATGCTCGAGCTTTTGGTCGAAGCCATCCGGCTGTACGGCGCGCCGCGCCGGCTGTTTCTGGACAACGGCGCCACCTACAGCGGCGAGGCGCTCGCGACCGCGTGCGGCCGGCTGGGCATCGAGCTGATCCACGCCAAGGCGTACGACCCGCAGGCGCGCGGCAAGATGGAGCGCTGGTGGCGCACGATGCGTCAGGGCTGCATGGACCACATGGGTCCGCAGCCGTCGCTGCACGCCGTCGGCGTGCGGCTCACGGCCTTTGTCGCCGAGCGCTATCACCACGCCGCGCACGCCGGCTTGCTCGGCCGGTCGCCGGCCAAGGCGTGGGCCGAGCGCCGCTGCGTCGCGCTTGCTGGCGACGACCTCGACGCCGCGCTCACCGTGCGCGAAACGCGCCGCGTGCGCACCGACTGCACCGTGTCCGTCGGCAACCTCGACTGGGAGCTCGCCGAGGCGTTTCTCGCCGGCCACAAGGTCACTGTCTGCCGCACGCTCTCGGACCCGCAGCGCGCGCCGTGGATCGAGCACGACGGTCAGGACTATCAGCTCCGCCCCGTCGACCCCGTCGCCAACGGCATGCGCAAGCGCAAGAAGCCCGCGCCCGGCGTCGACGCCGTCGACTTCGATCCCGCCACCGTCCTGCTGGACCGCGCCCTGCGCCGCCGCGGAGGTGCGCGATGAGACCGCCGGCCTGGCTCCGTCACTTTGCCCTGCGCGACGCGCCGTTTTCCAAGGACCTCGACGACAAGGACCTGTGGCTGCCCACGTCACGCAAGGACGTCGTCGACGAGCTCGTCGACGCGCTCGCCGAGCGCCACCACGCCGTCGTCGTCGGCGAGCCCGGCGTCGGCAAGACCTGCACCCTGCGCGCGCTGCGGGCGCGCCTGCCCGAGTCCGGCTTTCGCCTCACGTACTGCCACAACGCCACCCTCGGCCGCCGCGACTTCTATCGCCAGCTGTGCCTCACCCTCGGCCTTCCCGTGAAGGCCACCGCCGCCGGCGTCTTCTGGGCGCTCAACCACCACGTCCAGGAGCTCGCGCGCGACCGTGTCCATCCCGTCTTTCTGCTCGACGAGGCTCAGCTCATGCGCGACGAGGTGCTCCAGCACCTGCACATCCTGAGCAACTACGCCTGGGACCAGAAGCCGCTGCTGTCCATCGTCCTGGTCGGCCTGCCCGACCTGCGGCGGCGTCTCGCCCTCGGCATCCACCGCTCGCTGTGGTCCCGTATCCACTGCCGCGTCGCCCTCGACCAGCCGCGCCCCGAGGACACCGTCGAGTACATCGCCTACCGCCTCGACCGCGTCGGCGGCAAGCCGACCCTGTTTGCCTCCGACGCGCTCGCTCTCCTGCACGAGGCCACCGCCGGTCAGCTCCGCGACATCGACCGCCTCGCCACCGCCTGCCTCCGCAACGCCGGCAAAAAGAAGCTCAAGCACGTCGACGTCGAGCTGCTCCAGGACGTCCTGGACGCCGACAACCTGCTCGAGTAGCGCGCCGGCGACGCCTGCGCCCACGACGAACACGGGGCGCCTCGGTCACGACGGCTGAGGCGCCCCGTCTGCGTCGACGTCAACGAGCGTCATCGCGTCGGGATCATCCAGCGTGAACGTCAACA
>WYBA01000161.1 GCA_011526095.1 Myxococcales bacterium
GGATGGTGACAGTCGGCTACGCGGAGATGCTCCGAGGTTCCGCTCATCCCGAGCAGGGCCGAGCGCGAGCGAGGCCCGTGTCGAAGGATGGTGGATGGTGGATGGTGGATGGTGGATGGTGACAGTCGGCTACGCGGAGCTGCTCCGAGGTTCCGCTCATCCCGAGCAGGGCCGAGCGCGAGCGAGGCCCGTGTCGAAGGATGGTGACAGTCCGCTACGCGTCACGTGCGGCCACGCCAGCTCGCGCCGCCGCCGTCACTCCGGCCGCAGCGCGAGCGTGATCTGGAACGACGCCTCGGTGGGCTCGCCGTCCGAGTCCACCGGCTTGTTGAACGTCCACGGGCTGCTCATCTGGCCCTTGATGCAGCTGTTGAGATCCGCGTAGTCGCTCTTCACCGACGGGCTCGTCACGCGTCCCTTGTCGTTGACCGTGAACTGCAGCTCGACGCGCGGGCCCGCGGTCGGGTCCGTCTTCAGCAGCTCCTTGTAGCAGCGCTTGAGCCCCGCCATGTACGTGCTGTTGATCTTCGACAGCACCGCGTCCGGCGTGAGCGACGTGTCATCGAAGCCCTTCTTGCTCGACACCTGCACGCGCCCCTTGGGCACCTTCTCCGTCTTGCCGTCCTCGCCCGTCGCGCTCTTCGGCCCGCCCGGGCCCTCGACCTTCGGGCCGGTGCCCGTGCCGGTGCGCGCGCTGCCGTCGCGCGTGCCGCGGTCGCTGCCGCCGATCTTGACGTTGGCGTTCGAGTCCTTGACCTCGTTGAGCTGCTGCTTGAGGTCACCGCCCGGCGCGGTCTTGCCCATCGCGCCGTCGATGCCGCCGCTCGACTCGGCGTCGCCGGCGAGCGCCGCGGCATACCGCGCGACGTCCTCCTGCAGCTGCGCCGTGTCCTCGGCGCTGCGCCCGGACGGCTTGCCGTCTCCGCCGCCGCTCGGCTGCTTGCTCGGCGACTTGCTCGGCTGCTTGCTCGGCTCGGTCTTGGTCGGCTCCTTCGCGCCCTCGGACGGCTTCTCTCCCTCCGTCGCGTCGGGCTCCGGCATCGGCTCGACGATGTCCGGCTCGATCATCGTGACGTCCGCCGTCACGGCCTGCGCCGCCTGGTAGCCCAGCGTCGGCCGGTGCTCCGGCCGGTCGTGGAGCCACGCCGCGAGCGCGATCCCGAAGTGGATCACGATCGACGCCGAGCAGATCACCGCCAGCCGCGGATCGATCCGCTCGGCCAGCGTCCCGCGCACCGAGTGCGGCAGCATCGGCCGCGGCTGCACCGGCGGCTCGGTCACGAACTGGAACAGCAGCGTCAGGTCGCCGATCGACACCTTGCCGCGCGCCTGATCGCTCAGCGGCATGACCCAGTGGTCGCCGCGCTGCTGCGCGCGCCCGCCGCGCACCTGATCGAACGTGTAGACCTGCTGGCCGTCCGAGACGCGGCCGTCCATCCCCTGGAGGAACTTCAGCACGTAGCTGTCGTCCTCGAGGCCGAACAGCGTCCATTGCCGCGGCAGGTTCTCCAGCGGGATCGAGAAGGTGTTCTTGGCCGACTGGCCGACCGTCACGTCGCCGCGCTCGCGCAGCAGCCGCTCCTCGACGATCTTGCCGCCGAGCAGCACGCCGATGCGGAGGATGCGCTTGCGCGATCCACCCGCGCCGCCGGCGCCGCCGTTGCCACCCTGTGCGAAGTAGCCCTTTTGCTTGGTCGCCATCTTCGTCCTCAGAATGGTGCCTTCTTGACGGATGCCAGGATCAGCGGGAGGAAGTCCTGCTTCAGGTTCTCCCACTCGTAGTTGATCGTCTTGGCCTGGAGCACGTAGACGACGCTCGGGCGGGGCACCTTGCCGCACACCGCGATCACGGTGTCGATCACGTGGACCTTCTTGCCGTTGACGTACTCGATGTGGAAGTTCTTGCCGTCCTTGCCCCCGGCCGCCTTCTCGTCCTCGCACTTGTCGGCGTGGGCGGTCCCGGCGGCGAGCAGCAGCGCGGCGGTGGCGAGCAGGGTGCGCATGGGCGACATCAGTTGGACTCCGCGGCCTCGCGGGCCTTGGCTTTGCGCTTCTTCTCTTCGCGCTTGATCAGCTTGTCGACGTTCTTCATCCGCTCGTCGAACAGCTTCATGTCCACGCCCGGCAGGTTCTTGTACTCCTCGAAGTAGGTCTTGGCCTTCTGCAGCCGGACCAGGGTGTCCATGCTGCCGCCGCCGCCGTCGGGGAACGGGTCGGCGTCGAGGTAGAGCAGGCCGAGGTTGTAGTAGGCCAGCCCGTAGTTGCGGTCGGCGGCCGTCGCCCGCTTGTAGGCGGTCTCGGCGCGCAGCAGCCAGTCGCCCTGCCGGTCGCTCCCGGGGTCGAAGTCCGCGGACTTGCCGCGGTACGCCGAGCCCAGGCTGTTCCACGTCCGGGCGTCGTTGTAGCCGAGGTCACCGGTCAGCTTCTCGTACGTGGTGATCGCCTCGTCGTACTGCTTGTTCCGGAGCTGGTGGACGCCGAGGTTGATCAGCGCGCTGCCGTAGTCCGGCTTGAGCTGGACCGCCGTCTGGTACGCCTTGAACGCCTTCGCCGGCTCGTTCGTCTTGTCGTAGACGAGCCCGAACACGTAGTAGACGCCCGGGTTGCGCTGGGCGGCGTCGCGCTCCTTGATCAGCATGTCGAGCACGGTCTCGGCCGTGTCGTAGAGGCGCTTGTGGTAGTAGGCGTGCGCGAGCACGACCACCGCGTCGACGCTGGTGCCGTCGATCGCCAGCGCCGCCTTGGCCTCGCGGATCGCCAGGTCCGGGTCGGGGCTGTCGCCCTTGAGCGCGTCGCGCCCGGCGCGGACGTGGCCCTGGACCGAGGCGCGCGCCTCCTCCGGGTCCGGATCGAGGTTGGGCGGGACGACCTTGGGCGGCGGGGCCTCGACCGCGCCGCCGCCGTCCGCGGTCCCGTCGCCGGTGCCGCCGGCGCCGTCGCCGCCGGTGCCGCCGGCGCCATCGCCGCCGGTCCCGCCCGCGCCATCACCGCCGGTGCCGCCGGTGCCGCCGGTCCCGCCGGTGCCACCGCCGCCGGGCGGCAGGTCACCCGGGTCCCCGCCGTCGCCCATGCCCGTCGCGTCCTGGCCACCGGCGCCGGTGCCGGCGCCGCCGCCGGGCAGCGTGTCCTTCTTCTTGTCCTTGCCGCCGCACGCGATCAGCGCCGCGGCGAGCAGCGCCGTCGCGATCCACTGCGCGAACGGTCGGCGGGTGGGCCTGATCATCTGCGTCGTCACGGCGGCCCTCACGGCTTGTCCGTCCCCTCGAACAGCTCCTGGTGCAGCACCGGGAACTCGTCCGGGAACTCGCGGTTGAGGTTCTCCAGCGCGAGCTGGCTCCACTGGTTCGAGACGCCGGCCTTCTTCGCCGCGTCGACGACCTCTTCCCACTGCTTGCGCGCCTCGTCGAGGTACGGCTTGAGCTCCTTCTGGAGCGTCTCCTCCCAGATCGCCAGCAGGCCGGCGTCGGGGTTGGCCTGGTGCTGCTTCATCAGATCCTTCGGCGCGGGGAACGCGATCAGCTTCTCGGCGAACAGCGCGAGCGTCTCGCCGTAGCGGACCTTCGACGCCATCGTCAGCTCGGCGACGCCGTACTTCTCGAGGTCGTTGTACTTCTGCTGCGTCGCGATCGTCGCGTCCTTGAGCTGCTGCTTGAGCTTCTTGGCCTCGTCGAGGTTCTTGGCCTGCTTGGTGACCTTGTACGGGACGTAGACCTTGTCGAAGTGGCGCTCGGCGAACAGCAGCGCGTACTCGCCGGCGAGCTTGGCGCCGCGCGTGTTGGTGCGCGAGCCCGCCGTCGCCCACGCGTCGATCGCCAGCTTGCCGTACTTGTCCGAGTCGGAGGTCTTGCCCTTCTTCTGGTAGGCCTTGCCGATGTCGTAGTAGCTGTAGACGAAGTCGTCCTCGTTGCCGTCGTCGCGGCCGTAGGCCTTGCGCCACTTGTCGTACGCCGCGACCAGCTTGGCGACGTCACCCGACTGGTGGTGGATGCGCGCGATCGCCCAGACCGCGCGGTCCTTGCTCCGCCGCCGCGACTCCTCCTTCTCGTACTTCTCGTAGTAGCCGATCGCCTTCTTGAAGTCGCGATCGAGCTCCGCCAGCACCGCGGCGTTGTAGAGCGCGTTGAGGCTCGCCTCGGTCAGCTTCGCCCCCCACTCCTGGTCGGTCATCTTCGTCTCGCCCGGCAGCGGGTTCGGCGGCTTGATCCCGTTCTTGCGCGCGTTCTTGGCGAACTCGTACAGCTCGAGGTACGCGGCCATCGCGGCCTTGTAGTCGTAGCTGCCCTGGTACGTCGCCGCGGTCAGCTCCATCGCGTCGAGGTACAGGCCGTTCTGGCGGAACGCCTTGTCGGTGCTCTGCGTGAACTCCTTGAACAGCGAGATCGCCGTCTTCGGCCGGTCGCCCTTCCGGTACGCGTAGCCCGCGTTGTAGAGCGCGGTCGGCAGGTCCGGGTCGTCCTTGGGCGCGTTCTTGTAGTAGCTGTAGAACAGCTCCGCGGCCTCGATGTACTGCTTGTTCTCGAGCAGCTGGTAGGCCTTCTTGAACTCGACCGAGCGGTTCTGCGACTTGGCCGCCTTGATCGCCGCCTCGTCGCCGCACTTCGACGCGATGAACTTGTCGTTGGTCTCGCTGAACTTGACGAGGTCGTTGCGCGCCTCGTGGATCGCGAGCAGGCCGTCCTTGGCCTGCACCGCCTCGGGCGAGCCGCAGAACAGCGTCATCACCTTCTCGAACCGCGCGATCGCGTCGTCGAGGTGCAGGTACGCCATCGACACCAGCGCGGCGTTGATGCCCTGCTGCGGCGCGGTCGCCGGGTCCGGCACCAGCTCCTGGTAGTCGTCCCACTCCTCGCGGAGCTGGACGTACAAGGCCGGGATCGACATCGGCTCGAGCGGCTGCGGCATCGCCTGCAGCTCCGCCACCGTGTAGACCTTCAGCGCCGGCAGGTTGCCCGCCTCGACCTCGCGCGCGACCTCGGCCTCGTACGCCGCGGTGACGCTCTTGGCGGCGTCGAGGAACAGCGTCTCGGACAGGTCGCGGTGATCGCGCACCCACTTGTAGTGCTCGACCGACGCCAGGTACTGGCCGCTGAAGAACAGCGCCTCGCCCAGCATGAACGTGAACTGGTAGACGTAGTCCGACTCCGGGTAGACGGAGATGAACGTCTGGTACAGCTTGATGGCGCTCTCGTAGAGCTCCAGCATCGTCTGGTGGAGCTCTTCGTCCTTGCGCCCGCCGGCCTCCCACTCCTTCCGCACCTCGGTCGCGGCGGCGTGGGTGTTCAGCGCTGACGCGTAGAGCGCGCGCTCCGCGATCCGGCGCTGGTTATCCATCGCCTCGCGGTCCTTCTCGTTCGCCGTGTACCACGGCGTGCCTGGCGCGTAGCGCGTCGCGAGCTGGCCCGCGGCCTCGTCGGCGGCGAACTTGTCGCCCTTGAGCTCGAACGCGTCGACGATCTGCTGGTGGACCAGCGGATTGTCGCGGTGCAGCTCCCACGGCGGGCCGATCGCGATGCGGAACGAGTCGACCGCCTGGTCGTACGCCTGCAGCTCGAGGAACGCGTTGCCCAGCGCGACCCACACGTCGCGGACGTGCGGCTCGGTCTCGCGGCCCTTGTAGAACTCGCGCGCGCGGTCGAACGACTTGACCGGGTCGGTGTCGGTCTCGCCCGCCCACGGGTCGGTGAACGCGACCGCGATGTACTGGATCGACTCGTCGCGCAGCTCGAGGCTCGGCTGCTGGCCGGCGGCGATCGTCGCGTCGTAGATCTTCACCGACTCGTCGAACCGCTGGATCGACTCGAGCAGGTAGTCGCGCTTGTAGTACGACCACGCCAGCTTGTAGAGCGCCTCGGCGTAGAGCGACGAGTCCTTGGCCTTGTCGACGACCTGCAGATAGCCGCTGATCGCGCCGTCGAGCTCGCCGGGGACGTTGAAGTGGTAGTCGGCGATGCCGCGGACCCAGGCGTGGCGCACCAGCTCCGGGTCCGCGTCGGGCCACGGCGTGCACGTCGCGTACGGGTCGACGTAGGTCTTGTTCTCGATCCGCGCGATCGCCTCGTCCTTGGTCGGCACCGGCGGCGGCGGGTCGGTGTACTTGAACTGGTTGGCGCAGGTCAGCGACAGGAACAGCTGGAGCGACCGGCGCTCGTCGATCGACTTGCCGTAGTACGCCAGCAGGTACAGCACGCTCGGGATCTGGCGGTACTGCGGCCAGTCCTTGAGGATCTGCTCCCACTGCGCGATCGACGGCGTGTAGTCCGCCATCACCGCCGCGGTCGGATCCTCGATCGCGTCGAGCGCGTCGTCGGCCTCGTCGAGCAGGATGTCGGCGAGGCGGAACCGCGCGTCGGGCGTGAACTCCTCGTGGGCGGGGTGGTCCTCGAGGAACTTGAGCAGCAGCGCCTTGGTGTTGGCGCGCAGCCGCGCCTTGTCGGCGCCGGCCTTGGCGAGCCGCTCGGCGTAGCGCTTCTCGAGCTCGGCGACGCGGCGGTCGAGCTCGCCGAGCAGCACCGCGCGCAGCCGCGCGTGGTGGCGGTCGGCGGCGTCGATGTAGCGGTCGTACTCGGCCTCGACGTCGCGCAGCACCGCGCGCTCGTCGTCGGACAGGTTGGGATCGGCGCCGGACACGCCGATCGGCGTGGCCCCGACGCCCGGGCCGACGCCGGGCGCGCGCGCCGGATCGTCGACCGGCTGGGCGGCGAGCGGGGCCGCGGCGACCGCCACGGCGACGACCGCGGCGAGGGTGGAGCGGAGCGCGGTCACGGCGTGCCTCCCGTCGAGCCGCCGGCGCCGTCTGCGGGCGGCGGCGGCGCCTGCTCCTCTTCGAGCAGATCGCGGAACTCGTCGCGCAGCCCCTTGAGCTCGCGCGACCGGTCGAGCTCGAGCCGGCGGAGGTCCTCGTCGGTGTCCTCCTTCTGCGACCAGCTGACGTCGACGACGCCGACGTCGGTGCGGACCAGCACGTCGTAGAACCGCGCCTTGACGTCGCGGAACGCCGAGCCGAGCACGGTGCCCCCGAGCTCGCGCGACTCCGCCTCGTACAGCAGGAACTCGCGGCGGTAGGCGGCGAGCTCGGCCTTCTCGTGGGTCAGCGACGTCTGGACCTCGGCGAGCGCCTCGACGACGATCGCGTCGATCGTCGCGTTCATCTCGTCGAGCCGCGCGTCGATCGCGTCGGCGGTGCGCGCCGCCTTGGTGATGCGGTCCGCGCGGGTCTTGTCGCCGCCGCTGGCGCGGCCGGCGGCCGCCGCGAGCGCCTGGTGCTCGGCGGCGAACGCCGCGCGCAGCTCGGCGCGCAGCGTCACCTCGCGCTCGGCGATCTCGTCGCTGGTGCCGGCCTCGTCGCGCCCGACCGTCGTGTCGCGGCGGATCGACTCGAGCTCGACGCGGAGCTGCTCGAGCTCGACCGCCAGCTCGGTCACCTCGCGGGCGGCGTGCGCCTTGACCTCGGGCGACGGCGGCGGCTCGACCTCGTTGACGTACTTCTGCAGCGCGACCATCGTCGCCTCGGTCGTCTCGATGATCACCTGGATCTCGGCGGCGCGCTGGTCGAGCTGGTCGAACTCGGCGCGGGCGCGCGCGATGCGCTCGCCGTAGGCGACGCCGGCGTGCGGCAGCTCGGCGAGCAGCCGGACCAGCCGCTGGCGCTCGGCCTTGCGCTGGTCGAGCGTGGTCAGCTCCGCGCCCGAGGCGTGCTTGCGCGCGATCGCGTGGAGCTGCTCGGCGAGCTGGGTGCGGATCGTCAGCAGCTCCTCGAGGATCTCGGTGCCGCGGCGCGACTTCTCGGCGAGGCTGGGGAACACGTTGACGCGGTTCGACCGCGACAGCGCGGCGTCGAGCCGGTCGATCGTGCGCTCGGCCTCGGCGATGCTGTCCTGGATCTCGCCGAGGTCGGTCTCGACCACGACGATGCGCTCGACGTCCGGCTCGTCCCGGATCCACGACGCCGCGATCTCCGGCATCGTCGACGTGGTCTCGAACGACCGCGACACGCGCCCGGTGATCTGGACCATGAACTCGCGCGGGTCGCGGTCGTCCTCGATGATCTTCGCCAGTGCGTCGTGCGGCTCGACGTAGGTGTCGTGGGTGCGCCCGAACACGTCGTCGGCCTTGAGGTACTCCTCGACCGGGTTGCCTTTGCCCTGGTCGACGCCCATCACCATCTGGCTCTTGAGCGTCTGCGCCTTGCGGATGCGCAGGTTGCCCTCGAGCAGCGCCACCGTCGGCAGCTTGGTGGAGGTGGGGTCGGCGAGCGCGAGCAGCTCGAGCGCGCGCAGCGCCTTGTCGAACTGCTTGGCCTTCACGTAGACCCACGCGACCTCGTACAGCGCCTCGTCGAACAGCGGCGACTTGCGGTCGAGCATCAGGTAGCTGTCGATCGCCTTGGTCGGCTGGTCGCGCTCGTAGTACAGGCGGCCGAGCGCGAGCTGCGCGAGCTCGATCACCCGCTTCTCGTCGTCGGTCTTGGGCTCGACCTTGGCCAGCGCGGCGAACGTCTTGGTCGCGGCGCCGACGTCGCCCTTCGCCGTCTGCGTCGTGCCCAGGTAGTACTGGGCCTGGACCGCGTACTCGCTGTCCTTGGGCACGGCCGCGAAGAACGCGAGCGCCTCGTCCCACTGCTCGAGCGAGAACGCGTACTTGCCGCGGACGTACGGCACCGACGGGTTGCGCTTGTCGGCGGGCACGGCGTCGAGCGCGGCGAGCCACGCATCGACGCCGTCGCCGTCGCGCAGGATCAGCGACAGCTCGATCAGCCGCTCGAGCGACTGCTGGTAGTACTTGCTCTTGCTGCCGACGTCCTGCACCAGCTCGGTGAAGTACGTGCGCGCGGCGACGCGGTCGCCCTTCTGGAACAGCGACTCCGCGAGGTAGTACAGCGCGGTGTCGTAGTCGCGGCCGCGCTTGGCGTCGGCCTGGTTGACGTAGTCGTAGAGGACCAGCGCGGCCTCGTCGAAGCTGCCGGTGCCGAACGCCACCTGCGCGTCGATCAGCCGGCGCTGCATGACGTCGTCCTTGCGCACGGTCTGCGACGGCCGCTTGATGCCGGAGCCCAGCTCCTTCGACTCGGCGTCGAGCTTGACGAGCTGCTTGGCTGCGTCGTCGATCACGTCGGCGTGGGCGCGCCCCGGTGCGCCGCCGAGCCCGAGCCCGACGGCGCCGGTCGCGAGCCAGCGCAGGAGGTTTCGCTCGGTCACGGTCACTTCTCCGAGCCGGCGCCCGCGGTGACCTTGAAGTCGATGGCCGGCCGGTCCTCGAGCCGGGTGGTCTTGCCGCCCTTCTCGAACGCGACCGCCTCGATCCGCGTCGCCTTGCCCTCCTGGGCGGTGAACGTGTGGCTCGACCGGACCGTGAACTTGTACTTGGTCAGGTACTTGAACACGCCGTAGCCGTGGCCGCGGTAGATCGCGACGACGCTGATCGTGTGGCTGCCCGGCGCGATCGGGCCGGTGAGGACGTCGAAGCTCTTCGACTTGTAGAGCGACGTCGCGTCCTCGTCGGTGCGCGCGAAGATCTGCGTGCCGTCGAGCGCGTAGACCAGCTTGGTCAGCCGGAACGAGCTGCCCATCTTGTTGATGTGGACCAGCGTGGCCTGGGCGCCGACGCCACCGCCGAGCACGGCCTCCTTGAGCATGCCGACGCGGGCCTTGGCGCGCCACGCGCGCTCCTTGAGAGCCTGCACGCGCTGCTCGAGGCGGCGCAGCCGCAGGTTGACGGGGATCGCCTCGGGGTCGGCGGGCGCCGCGTCGCCGTCGGCGGGCGTGCCGTCCGTCGGCGTCGGGGCGGGCGTGCCGTCGGTCGGCGTCGGGGCCGGCGTCCCCGCGGGCTGTGCGCTGCTCGGGCCGGCGACGCCGACGGTGAGCAGCAGCGCGAGGGTCAGCACGAGGGGGTTTCGGAGGTGCGTGCGCATGCCTGTTTCTCCCAGCCCGCAAGGCGCGGGCGGCGGGCACGGAGAGGGAGACGGCGTCTCTCCGCGAATTTCCAAGGATTGTCGAGTTGTAACACCGCGCCAGGGGGGGTTCAAGGCAACGGCCTGCCCCCTCGCCCGCGGGTTGACCCAGCTCACGCCGGTTGAACGGACCGGCGGCTCACACGGTCGAACATGCGGGGCTCGCCGCCCCGCCCGTCGGGCGGAGCCCGCCGGGACCCACCCCGCCCAGAAGTGCCCCGGCCGCCGCCCCAACGCCGGCCGGCGGGGCGCTACCGCCGCGCGTCGCGGCCCAGGTGCTTCCACAGCCGCTCGAGCACGGCCTGGACGCCCTCGCCGGTGGCGGCGGACATCGTCGACAGCTCGATCCCGCGCGCCGCGAACGCGGCGACGTGCTCCTCGACGGAGCCGTGGGTCGTGCCGGCGTCGAGCTTGTTGAGCACGACGACCTGGGGCTTCTTGGCCAGCTCCGGCGCGTAGCGCGCCAGCTCGCGGTTGATCACGTCGAAGTCGGCGAGCGGCGCGCGGTCCGGGCCGGTCGTGAACGTGTCCTCGACGATGTGGAGCAGGACGTGGCAGCGCTCGACGTGACGCAGGAACTGGTGGCCGAGGCCCGCGCCGTCGGCGGCGCCCTCGATCAGCCCCGGGATGTCGGCGATCACGAAGTGGCGCTCGTCGGACAGCGCGACGACGCCGAGGTTCGGCACGAGCGTGGTGAACGGGTAGTCCGCGACCTTCGGCCGGGCCCGCGACACCGCCGAGATGAACGTCGACTTGCCGACGTTGGGGAAGCCGAGCAGGCCGACGTCGGCGAGCAGCTTGAGCTCGAGCCGCAGGCCGCGCTCCTCGCCGGGCGTGCCCGGCTCGGCGTTGCGCGGCGCCTGGTTCCACGGCGTCTTGAAGTGGATGTTGCCGCGGCCGCCGGTGCCGCCCGCCGCGACGACCTGGCGGGCGCCGGCGGTGGTGAGGTCGGCCAGGGTCTCGCCGGTCTCGGCGTCGGTGACCGTGGTGCCGACGGGGACGCGCAGCACCAGGTCCTCGCCGTTCTTGCCGTACTGGTCCTTGGCGCGGCCGTCCTCGCCGCGCGGCGCCTTGTAGTGGCGCTTGTAGCGGAAGTCGAGCAGCGTCGACAGCTGCGGGTCGGCGAGGATCACGACGCTGCCGCCGTGGCCGCCGTCGCCACCCGAGGGTCCGCCGCGCGGTACGTTGTCCTCACGGCGCATCGCCGCGGACCCGTTGCCGCCGTCACCGGCCTTGACGTGGATGGTGGCCTCGTCGATGAACTGCACGTCGCGCCGCTCTTAGCATGGAACCCGCATCCGCTCATCGTGCTCTGGCGTCCGTGTGGCTGCGCGTCGTCGGCGGGGCCGCCGCGGCGCGCGCGGTGCCGGTGTGGACGGGAGTGGCGGCCCTGGTCGCGGTCCTGTTCGGCGGCACCGGGATGCGGGCCGAGGACCTCACCCGCGCGGCGCTCGGCTCGCCCCGGTTCGCCGCCGGGCTGGCGGTGACCTGGCTGGTGCTGATCGTGCCGGCGGGGCGGGCGCTGCTCGACCCGGCCCGGACCGCCTACCTGCGGGCGCTGCCCGGGCCGCGCGGCCTGCGCGGGGCGATCACGGCGGCGGTGGCGCTGGCGGCGCAGCTGCCATGGACGGTGCTGTGGGCCGCCGGCGAGGGCGCGGCGGCCGGGGCGGTGGCGACGGCGGGCGCGGCGGCCGCGATGGTCGTCGTCGCCGAGGCCGCCGGGCGGATCCCGTGGCCGCGGCGGGCGCCGCGGTGGCGCGGGACGGTGCGCGCGCTGCTCGGCGTGCACCGGCGCATGCTGCTGCGCGGGCGCGGGGCCGCGGTCGTGCGCGCCGCGGGGATCGCCTGGCTCGGCGGGGCGGCGGCCGGGCTGGTCGCGCGCGCCAACCAGATGGCCGGCGACGAGGCGCTGTGGTGGTCGCTGTTCATCGCCGCGGTCGCGCTACCTGTCGCCGTCGGCGCGCTGGCGCTGCCGGTCGTCGAGGACGACCGGCGCCTGGGCTGGCTGCTGCGCGCCGCCGGGTGCTCGTGGGGCGAGCGGGTCGCGGGCGCGGCGCTGACGCTCGTCGCGCTCGGCGCCGGGATGGGCGTGGTCGCGGCCGCCGCGTGCGCGCTGATCGCGGCGCCGTCGGCCGGGGACGCGGCGGTGCTCGCCGGGTGGCTCGGGGCGCTCGGCGCCGGGATCGGCGCGTGCGCGCTGCGCGCCGGGACGTGGGCCGCGCGGGTCGAGGGCGGGGCGGGCCGCGTCGTCACCGGCATGATGATCATCGCCCTCGGCGTGTTCCTCGCGATCGGCTTCCTCGCCGTCGCCGGCGTGGTCGCGGTCGCGGCCGTCGGGCTCGGCGGGGCGCTGGCGCTGGCGGGGCGCCGGCCCGAGGAGGCGCCATGACGGCGGCGCTGCGGGTCGACGGCGTCGCCAAGCGGCTCGGCGGGCGCTGGGTCCTGCGCGACGTCTCCGTCGACGTGGCGGGCGGAGAGGCGCTCGGCGTCGTCGGGGCCAACGGCGCCGGCAAGTCGACGCTGCTGGCGATGATCGCGGGGGTGCTGACGGTCGATCGCGGGCGGATCACCGTCGGCGGCGCCGGTGCCGGGACCGTCGCGGCGCAGCGCCAGATCGGCTACGTCCCCGAGGCGGCCAACCCGCCCGGGCATCTCACCGGCGACGAGGTGATCGCGCTCGTCGCCGCGGTCAAGGGCGCGCGCCTCGACCCGGCGGTGCGCGCCGCGCTCGCGCTCGACGACCTCGGCGGCGCGCGGATCGACCAGATGTCGCTCGGCATGCGCCGGCGCGCGTGCCTCGGCGCCGCGCTGGTCGGCGCGCCGCGGCTGCTGGTGCTCGACGAGCCGACCAACGGCCTCGACGCCGCCGGGGTCGCGACGATCGGCGAGCTGCTGGCTGCCCGGCTCGAGGCCGGCGCCGCGGTCGTCGTCGCGTCCCACGATCTGGCGTTCCTCGAGCGCCTCGGCGCCCGCCGGCTCGCGCTGTGATCCCGTCGGGGCGGCCCGGATCACCAAACGCCAAAGGCCCGGTCAGCTTCCGCTGACAGGGCCCGCTTCGAGAAGCTCGTTCAGCCGACGGTCAGGCTGCCGCGGACGGCAGGACCTCGACCTTGGTCCGGTCGCGGCCGTCACGGCCGAACGAGACCACGCCGTCGATCAGCGCGAACAGCGTCCAGTCGCGCCCGACGCCGACGTTGCGGCCCGGGTGGAACTTCGTGCCGACCTGGCGGACGAGGATGCTGCCGGCGGACACCTTCTGGCCGCCGAAGCGCTTCACGCCACGGTACTTGGGCTTGGAATCACGGCCGTTGCGGGTCGAGCCCTGGCCCTTTTTGTGCGCCATCGTCGTTCTCCTTCAGAAGGGCGAGCGGAGCTCAGCCGATGCTGGTGATCTTGACCGCCGTGTAGTCCTGGCGGTGGCCGTTGCGGCGGACGTAGTTCTTGCGACGGCGGAACTTGAACACGACGAGCTTCTCGCCCCGGCCGTGCTCGACGATCTCGCCCGTGACCTTGATGCCGGAGACGACCGGCTGGCCGACCTTGACGTCGGCGCCGTCGCCCGAGGACACCAGGAGGACACGGTCGAACTCGACCTTGTCGCCCTCGCCTCCCGCGAGCTTCTCGACCGCGACGGTCTGGCCGGGTTCGACCCGGTACTGCTTTCCACCTGTTTCGATGACGGCGTACATGGCTTGCTCCGCGAGTAGCGCTTTGGAATCGCGGACTTTACTGATCGCGCGGCGTCCGTCAAGAGGATCATCGGCGCCGCGTGCGATCGCGAGTGTGATCAACGGCTTGTGCCCGCGATCATACGGGCGCTGGGGCGCGGTGTATATGATGCCGCGCATGTCGAGGACCCTCGCGGCTTCCCTGTCCCTGGTCGTGGCGGCATCCCTGGCCGCGTGCGGCGGCGACGACGAGCACGTCGGCGACGACGACCCGACCCCGATCGACGCCGCCGTCACGCCGGACGCGGAGGTCCCCGACGCGGAGGTCCCCGACGCGATGTTCTGCGCGCCCCAGCCCGCCGGCCTGGTCGGCGGGCCGTGCGACAGCAACGACGACTGCAACCAGGGCGGCACCGCGGGCTTCTGCCTGGTCGGGGCGCTGGGCGTCGTCGTCTACCCGCCCGAGGGCTTCTGCATCCTCGACGACTTCGCCGGCACCGCCTGCGACAGCGACGACGACTGCGGCGCGGGCGCTCAGTGCACCGATCAGGAGGGCTACCGCCGCTGCCTGCCGACCTGCTCGTGCGCGGGCAACACCTGCCCAGCGAACCAGGCCTGCTCCGACTCGCTCCTCGGCGTGCCGCTCGATCGGCCGTCGTGCATCCCGGGCGACGCGACCGCGCAGGACGGCGATGCGTGCGACGGCGCCTACGAGTGCTTCCCCGACACCGCGTGCCGCAACAACCCGCTCGAGTTCCCCGGGGGCCAGTGCTACACGAGCAACTGCACCGTCGGGACGACCGAGGGATGCAACGGCGGCACCTGCATCCAGATGGTCGACTTCCCGTTCGGCGGCGCCGACGGCGACCCGACCTGCGTCGAGACGTGCACCGACGACGGCGACTGCCGCACGGCGGAGGGGTACGTCTGCTTCGACCCGGGCGCCGGCGGCACCCGCTACTGCCGACACCCGCAGGTCGGCGACCCGTGCGCGACCACCGACGACTGCGGCCCGTCCGCGGTGTGGGAGTGCAAGACCGGCGCGGCGTTCCCGGGCGGGTACTGCTCGGCCGTGGCCGCGTGCGCGACGCCGGGCAGCCTCGCCGGCTGCAGCCCGAACTCGATGTGCTTCGACGACGCCGCGGCGGCCAACTACTGCGTCGATCGCTGCCCGACGATCGGCGCGCAGAGCACCTGCCGCGCCGGTTACACCTGCGTCGACACCGATCCGGGCGCGCCCACCACCGGGGGCTGCGTCCCGGACTGATCGTCGTCCCGGGACCGCTCAGCGCAGCGACGTCGCGTACGGCGCGCGGTGCACGCCGCGCTCGGTGACGATCGCGCCGATCAGCGCGGGCGGCACGACGTCGCTGGTCGCGCACCGCGCGGCGACGCGCTCCGGAAGCGGGGCGCACGCGGCGCGCACCGCGTCGGCCGGCGCGGCCTCGACCGCGAGCGACGCGGCGGGATCGATCGCCGCCGCCGCGGTCGCGACGAGCAGCGGCACCGCGGCGGCCGCCGCGGCGAGCGCGACGGCGTAGGCGCCGACGTCGGTCACGACCGCGCCGTCGGCGGCGACGCGCTCGGCGCCGAGCACGACCAGCGCGACCTCACCGCGCGCGATCAGTCCCGCGGTCGCCGCGTCGGGCACGACCGTGACGTCGAACCCCTCGCGCTCGAGCTCCCACGCCGCCCGGCGCGCGCCGTCGCCGCTCGGGCGCCCCTCGGCGACGACCGCGCGGACGCGGCGCCCGGCGCGCGCGGCCGAGCGCAGCACGCCGAGCGCGGTGCCCCAGCCGCCGGTGGCGAGCGCGCCGTGGTGGCCGAGCGTGAGCACCGCCGCGCCGTCGGGGACCAGCGGCGCGCCGTGCTCGCCGATCCGCTGGCATCGCGCCAGGTCCTCGGCGTGGATCGCGCGCGCGCGCGCCTCGATCGCGTCCGCCACCATGAACGCGTCGGCCGACGCCTGGGCGACGCGCGCGGCGTCGCGTAGCTGGGCCAGCGCCCAGAACGCGGGCACCGCCCCGCCGGTCGCGCCGCGCAGCCGCTCGAGCGCGTGCTCGACCGCGCGCACCAGCACGCGCGCGTCCATCCCGCCGGTCTCGCGCAGCCGCTCGTGCGCCGCGAGCGCCGCGCCGTAGCCGAGCGCGCACGCCACCGCGCCGGCGCCGCGCACGTGCCCGTCGACGATGACCTGCACGACGTGATCGAGGCCGGTGCACGCGAGCCACCGCGCCTCGCCCGGCAGCCGCTGCTGGTCGAGCACGTAGAGCGTGCCGCGCTTCCACACCAGCGGCGACAGCAGCTCGGGCGGCGCCGCGAGCACGGCACCGGTCTGGCGCGAAGCGTTCACCCCGCCCGATGGTACGCCAGGACCCGGCGCACGGATCGCCTGCCGACGCTCACCGTAAGAGCGAACGGCCGCCCGCGTCGAGGATGTCGGCGAACACCTCGGCGACGGCGAGCTCCGAGGTGAGCCCTGGCAGCGCGAACGCGCCCCCGTCGCGCACGACCTCGGGCTCCGCCGGCCACGCGCCAGCGTCCGATCGCCGGTAGACGCGGACGCAGCGCTCGTCCTGGTGGACGAGCAGGTAGGCGCGCAGCGTCGGGAGCGACTGGAAGTCCTGGCGCTTGTCGCCATCGTCGGTGCCCTCGGTGCTCGGCGACAGCACCTCGACGATGATCACCGGGTTGGTCGAGGCCTGGCCGTCGTGGGGCGGGTGCTCGGGCTTGCCGCCGATCACCGAGCCGTCGCTGTAGCGGCTGCGGGTCCGCGCCGCGATCCAGAACCGTTGATCCGGCGTGAAGTAGCGGCACCCCGCACCGAGGCGGACGCCGAGCAACATCGCCAGCCGCCCCGCGATCGCGTTGTGCTCGTCGGAGCCACCCGCCATCGCGACGACGACGCCGTCGAGGAACTCGTGTCGGTGCGCGCTGCCCCGCTCGACCTCGAGGTACTCGGCGTAGCTCGTCCGTCGCGGCAGGCGCCGCGTCGCCTCCATCGCCCGCCGAGCGTAGCACCGGGCTCGCGCGCGACCTACTCCGACAGCAGGCGGGTCAGCAGGTCGGAGGCGAGCTTGGGGTTGGCCTTGCCGCCCGAGGCCTTCATGAGCTGCCCGACGAAGAACCCGAGGAGGTTGGTCTTGCCGGCGCGGTACTGCTCGGCCTGCTTGGGGTTGGCCGCGATCAGCTCGCGCGCGATCGCCTCGATCGCGCTGGTGTCGGTGATCTGGCGCAGGCCCTCGCGCTCGACGATCGCGTCCGGCGCGTCGCCGGTGGCGTAGGCGCGCGCGAGCACGTCCTTGGCGATCTTGCCGCTGATCACGTCGCCGTCGACGAGCGCGACCAGCGCGGCGAGCGCGGCGGGGCCGACCGGCGAGGCGGCGACCTCGCGGCCGTCGCGGTTGAGCATGCCGAGCAGGTCGCCGAGCAGCCAGTTGGCGATCGCCTTGCCGGCGCGCGCGCCGGCCGCGCCGCTCGCCGCGACCGCCGCGTCGAGGAAGTCGGCGAGCGCCGGGTCGCCGACGAGCGTGCGGGCGTCGTCGAGCGACACGCCGTAGGTGGCGACGAACCGGTCGAGCCGCGTCATCGGCAGCTCGGGCAGCGCCGCGCGCGCCGCGTCGAGCGTGGCGTCGTCGACGACCAGCGGCGGCAGGTCCGGGTCCGGGAAGTAGCGGTAGTCGAGCGCCTCCTCCTTGCCGCGCAGCGACTGCGACGTGCCGGCGGCGCCGTCCCACAGCCGCGTCTCCTGCACGACCGCGCCGCCGCCGTCGAGGATCCGCGCCTGGCGCGCGATCTCGTGCTCGATCGCCTTCTGCACGAACCGGAACGAGTTGATGTTCTTGAGCTCGGCGCGCGTGCCGAGCGTCGTCGCGCCGCGCGGCCGCAGCGACACGTTGGCGTCGCACCGCATCTGCCCCTTCTCCATGTCCGCCTCGGAGATCCCGAGCGTGCGGACCAGCAGGTGCAGCGCGCGCATGTACTCCGCGGCCTCCTCGGCCGAGGTGATCGCGGGCTCCGACACGACCTCGACCAGCGGCACGCCGGCGCGGTTGAGGTCGACCAGCGACGTCGCGCCGGCGCCGTGGACGTTCTTGCCCGCGTCTTCTTCGAGGTGGATCCGGGTGAGCGGCACGCGCCGGCGCTCGCCGCCGCACACCAGCTCGATCGCGCCGCCCTCGCACAGCGGCTCGTCGTACTGCGAGATCTGGTAGCCCTTGGGCAGGTCCGGATAGAAGTAGTGCTTGCGCGCGAACCGCGAGCGGCGGCGGATCGTGCAGCCGGCGGCGAGGCCGAGGCGCAGCGCCAGCGCCAGCGCGGCCGCGTTGTAGACCGGCAGCGCGCCGGGCAGGCCGAGCACCGTCGGATCGGTCAGCGAGTTAGGCGGCGCGCCGAACTCGACGCCCGAGCCCGAGAACGCCTTGCTGCGCGTCGCGAGCTGGACGTGGACCTCGAGCCCGATCACCGGCTCCCAGCGCCGGAGCACGGGGGCGACGGCGTCGCTCATGGCCGCGGCCTCCGCTCCGCGAGCGCCGGCGCCGCGCCGCGCTCGATCGCGCGCCCGGCGCGGATCAGCGTCGCCTCGTCGAGCGCCTTGCCGATGAGCTGGACGCCGAGCGGCAGGCCGGCGCGCGTGAACCCGCACGGCACGCTCATCCCCGGCAGCCCGGCGAGGTTGCACGCCAGCGTGAACACGTCGGCGAGGTACTCGTCGACGGGCGACGCCATCGCGCCGATCGGCCACGCCGGCCCCGGCGCGACCGGCGACGCGATCACGTCGCACCGCGCGAACGCCTCGGCGAAGTCGCGCGCGATCAGCGTGCGCACCTGCTGCGCCTTCTTGTAGTACGCGTCGTAGTAGCCCGAGCGCAGCGCGAACGTGCCGAGCATGATCCGCCGCTTGGCCTCGGCGCCGAACCCGGCGGCGCGGGTCGCGCGGTACATCTCGAGCAGGCCGGCGCCGCGGCCGCCGGCGCGCGCGCCGAACCGCACGCCGTCGTAGCGCGCCAGGTTCGACGACGCCTCGGCCGGCGCGATCACGTAGTACGCCGGCATCGCGTAGCGCGTGTGCGGCAGCGACAGCTCGACCGTCTCGGCGCCGGCGTCGCGCAGCAGCTCGACCGCGCCGTCGACCGCGGCGCGGACCTCGGGGTCGAGCTCGCCGGCGAAGTACTCGGCCGGCAGGCCGACGCGCAGCCCGCGGACGCGCTCGCCGAGCGCGCGGGTCAGCGCCGGCGCCGGCGCGTCGATCGACGTGGCGTCGCGCGGATCGAGCCCGGCGATCACCTCGGTGATCAGCGCCGCGTCCTCGACGGTGCGCGTGATCGGCCCGACCTGATCGAGCGACGACGCGTAGGCGATCACGCCGTAGCGCGAGACGCGGCCGTAGGTCGGCTTGAGCCCGACGACGCCGCAGAACGCCGCGGGCTGGCGGATCGACCCGCCGGTGTCGGTGCCGAGGCTGGCGCCGCACAGCGCCGCCGCGGTCGCCGCCGCGCTGCCGCCGGAGCTGCCGCCCGGCACGCGCGTGACGTCCCACGGGTTCTTCACCGGGCCGGCGGCCGCGTGCTCGTTGGCGCTGCCCATCGCGAACTCGTCGCAGCTCGTCTTGCCGAGGACGATCGCGCCGGCGGCCTTGAGCCGGGCGACCGCCGTGCCGTCGTACGGCGGGATCCACCCGGCGAGGATCTTCGAGCTCGCCGTCGTCGGCAGCCCGGCGGTGACGAGCACGTCCTTGAGCGCCACGGGCACGCCGGCGAGCGGCCCGAGCGGCTCGCCGCGGTCGCGCGCGGCGTCGAGCTCGTCGGCGCGGGCGCGCGCCCCGTCGGCGTCGACGTGGAGGTAGGCGCCGATCGCGCCGTCGTGCGCGGCGATCCGCGCCAGGTAGGCGTCGACCAGCGCGCGCGCCGTGACCTCGCCGGCGCGCACGGCGCGCGCCTGCGCCGCCGCCGAGGCCCAGACGATCTCCGGATCGTCCGCCACTAGCGGCCCGCCTTGTCGATGATGTGCGGCACCTGGAACGCGCCGTCGGCGACGTCGGGCGCGCCGCGCAGCGCGACCGCCTGCGGCAGCGACGGCTCGACCTCGTCGGCGCGCGGCCGCAGGTCCATCGGCACCGCGTGGGTCATCGGCTCGACGCCGGCGGTGTCGACCGCCGCGAGCGCGTCCATGTGCGCGAGGATCGCGCCGAGGTCCTCGCGCATCCGCTCGACCTCGTCGTCGTCGAGGCGCAGGCGTGCGAGCAGCGCGAGCTGCTCGACCTCGTCGCGGGACAGCGCCGGCATGGCCCCGCGGTTCTACCGCGACCGCCGGCTAGCGGTACAGGACGAGCAGCGCCGAGTGCTCGAAACGCGGTTCGGTGTGCGAACCGCCGTCGTAGTCGCAGCCGGTGCCGAGCGTGCACCCGGCGCACTCGGTGGCGTCGGGGCGGCAGGTGTTCTCGTAGCCCTCGACGTCGTACGTCACGGTCAACGCGCCCGCGGCCGGCGCGTCGACCGGCGAGGTCCACGGCGTCACCATCGCGCCCGGGCACCACCCGGCGCGCGGGTACATCCACGTGCCCTGCTGGCCGGGCGTCGCCGTCGTCGAGCAGTCGTCGCGCCACACCGTCGTCGTCACCTCGCTGCCGCCGACGTCGAACGTGTGCTGCTTGCTGCAGAACTCGGCGCAGTTGCCGGCGTTGCCCTGGCCGTGGCCGGTGACCAGCGCGAACAGCTCGGCGGCGACCACGCCTTCGGGGACGTCGACGGTGACCTCGCGCGCGGTCGGCCGCGCCGGGTCCCCGTAGACGACGCTGCCGGGGCCCCACAGCGGCACGACCCGGAACGGGTCCGCCGTCGGCGCGCCGCCGACGAAGTCGAACGACGCGTCGACCAGCCAGCCGGCGCCGTTGGCGTGGCCGGGGCCGACCCAGGTGTCGATGAACACCCGCATCGTCACGTCGCCCGCGAGCACGCTCTGCAGCGCGGTGACGTCGAGCTCGTACGCGCCCGCGACCCGGTACGGCGTGATGAACCGCGCGACCTCGAGCTCGACGTCGTCCTCGGGCGCGGGCGTGTCGGCTCCCGAGGTGACGATCGACAGGTGGCCGAGCCGGTCCCACCAGTCGCAGCCGCCGGTCGGGCAGCCCAGCGCGAAGCTCAGCGTCACCTGCTCGTAGCGCAGCCCGGCCGCCGGGAACGTCACCGGCACGTCGACCGTGCGCCGGTTCTCCGCGCCGAAGTAGACGTGCGTGGCGTCGAACGCGACGACCGTGGCGTCCTCGCCGATCGTCGACGCCTCCGCGTCGGGCTCGACCGGCGGCGTGGACGAGCCGCCGCACGCGGCGGCGAGGAGCAGGGCGGCGAGCGAGGTGGCCGGGGTGGCGCGCATGGAACGTGTTCTACGTCAGGCGGCCCGCGGGAGGGAACGCCGAACGCGCGTCGTCGCGCCGCGCCTACAGCGGCGGCTGCGGCAGCGGGCTCAGCTCGGCGCGGCCGCCGCCGAGGCGAGCCGCCATCTCGGCGCCGCTCTTGAGGTAGTCGTCGGCGGCGCGGACGGCGCGCTCGGGGTCCTTGGCCTTGACGGCCGCGATCACGTCGCGGTGGTGCTTGCGCACGGCCTCGGGCGACGGCGCGAGGTTCGACAGCACCGGCATGTACGACCGCACGCTGTCGCGGACCGTGTTGATCAGCAGCGTCATCACCTGGTTCGCCGCGGCCTGCGACAGCGCGATGTAGAACTCGAAGTCGAGCTCGAACAGATCGAGCGCGCCGGTCGTGCGATCGCCGCGGTCGGCGAGCTGCTCGAGCCGCGTGATCGCCTCGGGCGTCGCGCGCACCGCGGCGTAGCGCGCGGTCTCGCGGCCGAAGATCCGGCGGAACTCGAGCATGTCGCGCACCAGCTCCGGCCGGCCGCTGCCGGCGAGCGGGAGCAGGTGCTGGACCAGCTCGATCCCGCCGGTCTCCATGAAGTCCTGGACGCGGGTGCCGTCGCCCTGGCGGATCCGCACCAGCCCGAGGTGCTCGAGCTTCTTGAGCGCCTCGCGCAGCGACGCGCGGTTGACGCCGAGCCGCTTGGACAGCTCGCGCTCCGGAGGCAGCTTGCTGCCCGGCGCGTACTGGCCCGTGAGGATCAAGGTGCGCAGCTGCTCGACGATCTCCTCGGCGACGCGCTGCTTCTCGACCGGCTTGAGCATGCTTGCGCGCAGCGTACCCCGGCGCCTCCCGGGGCGAAAGCCCGTAGGCGCCGGCCGGGGTTGTTCGGCGCCGCCGGCGCGTGATATCGCAGGGCCGTGTCGGCCGCGCTCGCGCCTTCCACGGGGACCGTTCGCGTCGCGATCGTCGACGTCGGCGATGCGGACCACGCGTACGAGCTGTTCGACGTCGTGAGCGTCGACACCGCGGGCGCGCGCGTGACCGGGCCGCTGCTGCTCGAGGTCGGCGAGGAGCTGACGCTGCGGCTGACGCGCGGCGAGCTGCGCGCCACGGTGCGCGGCCGGGTCGCGGCGCACCAGCGCGCACCGGGATCGGACGCCGCGGAGGTCGTCGCCGGCACCGTGTCCTGGGTCGAGTTCCTCGACGCGTCCGACGACGTCCGCAAGGTGGTCGGCGGCGCCTAGCCGCCGGAGCGCGCCATGGCCGTCTGGGTCGAGGACCTCGCCGCCGCGAGCTGGGACGTCGAGGACGACGGCCGGCTGATCCGCCGCGAGCTCGACCGCCGGATCATCGAGCGCGGCGGCTGGGCGACCGGCTTCTACCTGTACCAGGAGCGCGCGCCCGACGACGACGGCTGGCGCCCGCCCAAGATCGCGCTCGTCCGGTGGAAGCGCGCGGGCGACGGCTGGCAGCGCCACGCCCACTTCAACCTCACCGACGCGGCGCAGCTCGACGCGCTCGCGGACCTGATCTCGATCACGCGCGATCGCACTAGCGCTTGAACCGGCTGAACAGCCCCTTCTTCTTGTCGTCCGTCGCGGGCGAGGGCGACGGCTCGGGCGGCTCGGGCGTCGGCTCGCCCAGCGGCGGCGGGCGCGTCGCCGGCTTGCGCGTGCCCTTCAGCCGCAGCTCGACGATGCGCGCCTCGGCCGCCGCCTCGGCGTGGCTCGGCGCGATCGCGAGCGCCTGCTTGAGCCAGCGCTGCGCCTCGTGGTCCTCGCCCTCGGCGCGCGCGACCTTGCCCAGGTAGAGGAAGCCCGTCGGGTCCTTCGGCGCCAGCTCGATCGCCCGCGCCAGCGCCGCGCGGACCGGCGCGAGCACCGAGCCCTTGTCGATCGTCGCGTTCCACGTCGCCCAGGCCCACAGCGCGTGGTGCGCGCCCTCGTCCGGGTTGAGCTCGAGCGCGGCGCGCGCCTCGGCGACCGCGGCGGGGAACATGTGGCGCCGCAGCGCGACCTCGCCCCGCTGGAAGTGCTCCTCCGCGGCGAGCAGGCGCTCGGCCGTGGCCTCGGCCTCGTCCTCGCGCAGCCGGCGCTCGCCCTCGCCGCCGGCGCGCAGGACGTCCTCGTACTCGGCGCGCCGCTTCGGGTGCGACAGCACGCCGAACGCGGCGTTGATCTGCGCGAACACGCGCTGCGCGTCTGCGCGCAGGTCCTCCAGCCCGACCGCGGTGATGCGATCCGGATGGAGCTGGCGCGCGATGTCGAAGTAGGCGCGGCGGATCTCGTCGGGCGCGGCGTCGGCGCGGACGCCGAGCAGCTCGAAGTGATCGGCGCGGGCGGCGAGTCGCTCCAGGCGCTCGCTGACCAGCGCGCGGATCGCGCTGGCGTCGACCGCGCCGGTGCGGGTTCGCCGCGTCGCGCCGCGTCGCGGCGTGCTCGCGGGCGGTGGAGTCACGTTCGCCGGCGCGGGAGCGGATGGCGCAGGAGCGGCTGCCGCCGCGGCGGACGTCGCCGCGGCGGAGACCGGCGGCGCCGTGGTCGTCGCGGCGCGCCCGCCGATGGGCTCGGCATAGCCCCACATCGCCACCGCGTAGAGCACCGCCAGCGACACGCGCGGATCGACCTCCGGCGCCGCCTGGACCAGCGTCGTCGGCGACACCGACAGGGCGGCGAGCGCGTCGAGCACGGGCGCCTCGGCCGCGCCGAACCCGAACGCGTCGAGCGCCTCGCCGAGCTCGGGTCGCAGCTGGAACGCGTGCCCGAGGCGCGCGACGTCGTGGTGGAGCCGCTCGTCGGTGAGGTGCGCCAGCGCGCCCTGGTACACGATCACGCGCGCGTCGATCGGGACGATCTCCGGCGGCGTCGGTCCCGCCGGCTCGGACTCGAGGACCAGCTCGCCCTCCGCGTACGCGAACACCCGCATCGCGCGGTTGGCGACGACCCGGCGGCGCAGCCGCGGGACGTGCTCGGGCGCGAGCCGGCCGACCTCGGCGACGACGCTGACGTCGTCGGCCGCCGGCGCCCGTCCCAGCGCGGCGAGGACCTCGCCCACCTTCGACGAGCTGATCAGCCCGGCGCCGAGCGCGACCTTGACCGCCGAGTCGGCCGGGTGCCCGCCGGTCGCGCCGACGACGTATCCGTCGCGCCAGCGGATCGTCGAGGTGGCGGCGCCGGAGGTGACGACCAGCTCGCCGGTGAACCGGCGCTGGGCCACGGTCGCGAGGGTGCGGCCGATCGGTCGATCGGCGAGACGTCCGGTCGCGACGACGGCCACGCTACCTCCAGCAGACGAGCTGACGACCGGTCAGCGACGGCGGGCTCGAGCCCGGACCAGCACGCGCGCCGCGGTGAACCCGACGGCGGCCACCGCCAGCGCCGCGACCACGACGCCGAGCAGCGTCGGGTCCGCCTCGGCGTACGACCACCAGGTACCGGCGACGGGAGCGAGATCGTTCATGGGAAGACTCCTCGATCGAGTCTGCTGATAGACGGATGACGAGTCAATTCGTTGCGTCAGTTGGCGTCGGCACGGCCAAAGCGGCTATGATTCCTACGCTTTCGATGAGCACTTCCTTCCCGCTCGACGGCAAGCGTGTCCGGTTCTCGGGGGCGACCCACGTCGGGCGCAAGCGCGAGCACAACGAGGACTCGATCCACGTCCCGACGGATCAGCGCCTCGCGATCGTCGCCGACGGCATGGGCGGCCACGCCTCGGGCGAGGTCGCGAGCCGGCTCGCCGTCGACATCCTCGTCGACCACTTCCAGCAGACCGCCGAGCAGCAGACGCTGACGTGGCCGTACAAGGTCGACCGCGACATGCGCGCCGACATCAACCGGCTGATCACCGGGGTCAAGCTCGCCAACGTCGAGATCTGGGAGCGGTCGCAGCGCGAGAGCCGGATGAAGGGGATGGGCACGACGGTCGTCGCGCTGTACTTCCTCGACGACGGCGTCATCGTCGGGCACGTCGGGGACAGCCGGTGCTACCGCCTGCGCGGCGGCGAGCTGGCCCAGCTCACCGAGGATCACTCGCTGATCAACGACTACATCAAGATGAAGCGGATGACCGCCGAGGAGGCGGAGAACTGGCCGCACAAGAACGTCGTCGTGCGCGCGCTCGGGATGAAGGAGGCCGTGCAGGTCGACATCCTCACCGAGGTGCCGAAGGTCGGCGACGTCTACATCCTGTGCTCCGACGGGCTGACCGGGATGGTGCCGGACGCGCAGATCGCCTACATGGTCGGCAAGGAGCGGGACCTCGACCACGCGTGCGAGCTGCTGATCGACGCGGCGAACGAGGAGGGCGGCATCGACAACATCTCCGTCGTGCTCGCCCGGGTGGAGCCGGCGTGAGGCGCGGCGCGGCGGCGGCGATCACGGTCGTGATCGCCCTGGCCGCGGGCGCGTGCAAGGGCCGCGAGGCCCCGGCGAAGAGCAACCGCCCGGAGCGGATCTCCGAGCCCGAGCGCAAGCGCGGCGGCGACGCGTGCCGCGCCTACGTCGCCCGGCTGTGCGCGTGCGCCAAGGCCAAGGGCACCAAGGACCTCGACGACCGGTGCTACATGAAGGGCGCCAAGATCGAGGCGCTCGACCTCGCGCTCGCGGTGGACGACAACCCGACGGCGACGGCGCAGGACGTGTTCCAGGCCCAGGCGTCGGCGCGCCAGGTGATCGCGAAGTGCATCGAGGAGAACCTCGCGCTCGACGCCGAGGGCTGCCCGCCGTAGCGGGCGCTCGCGGCGCGCTACGTCCGCGGGCCGAAGTCGTGGACGCGCAGCGCGTCGAGGCAGCGCGCGAGGTCGGGCGCGAGCGGCGCGGTGACGTCGAGCGTGCCGCCGTCGGGGTGCGGCGCGATCACGCGCGCGGCGTGGA
>WYBA01000162.1 GCA_011526095.1 Myxococcales bacterium
CGCGGCGAGCACGTGGTCGCCGCGGCGCTCGCCGCGCGCGCCCTGCTCGCGCTCGATCGCGCCGGCGACGCGGCGCGGGTCGCGGTCGCCGCGCTCGACCACGGCAGCGCCGACGCCGCCCCCGAGGCGCGCGCGCTCGGCTACCGCGAGCTCGGCGCGGCCCTCGCCGCCGCCGGCCAGGACCGGCTCGCCCACCTCTGCCTCGACGTCGCCGCCTCGCTGACCTCCACCCCGACCGACCTCGCCCGCGCCGTGTTCGCCCGGCTCGCCGCGACGCCGTAGCCCCGCGAGATCCCTGGTAGGATCACCGCCAGGCCGCCGAGGGAACGTCGCCTCGGCCGGGACCGTACAAGGGGACGGCCCGGGCCACACCCGACACCACCATGGAACAGCACCTGCTCCGCCAAGAGCTCGACGCCGACCGCGTCGAGCGCCCGGACCTCGGCGACCTGCTCCCGGTCGGACGCGCCCCGCTGACCCGCAACCTCCGCGGCGGCCAGCCCGCGGCCGAGGCCGACGAGGGCGACGCGCTGCCGTCGTCGCTGCGCGGCCGGCTCGAGCACGCGCTCGGCATCGACCTGTCGCCGGTGCGGGTGCACACCGGCGCCGACGCGGCCCAGTCCTCGGCCGACCTCGGCGCGCGCGCGTGGGCGCTCGGCCAGGACATCCACTTCGGCGCCGGCACGTACCAGCCGGACACGCCCGCCGGCGACTGGCTGATCGCCCACGAGGTCGCGCACACCGTCCAGCAGCGCGGCGCGGAGGCCGCGCCGGACAACGGCGCCGGCGGCGCCGGGGTCGTCCAGCCCAAGCTCGAGGTCAGCCAGCCCGGCGACACGCTCGAGGACCAGGCCGACCGGTTCGCCAGCGAGTTCGTCCTCGGCGTCGCGCCCTCGGCGATCACGCCGGTGCCGGCCGCGGTGGTGTCGCGCGCGGTCGTCCAGCGCAACGTCCTCACCGACCTGGGCAACGCCGCGATCGGGTTCATCTGCGATCGCATCAGCGACGCCGCGTCGCTCGCGTCCGAGCTGGCGAGCCTGTCGGAGTCGGTCGCGCGCCAGGTCATCGACTGGATCTGGGCCAACCGCGTCGAGATCCTGCTGACCTTCGTCGCCGCGAACCCGGCGCACGCGCTGATCGGCTACGTCCTGCGCAAGCTGACGCGCGAGCAGATCCAGCAGGTGCTGGACAGCGCCGAGGTGCAGAACGCGGTGCGGATCGTCCGCGCGATCGCCGCGGCCGGGCTGCTCGCCGCGTGCGGGCCGATCATCTTCGTGCTCGCGCCCGACAAGGCGCGCGCGATCCTGCGCGAGCTCGATCAGGCCGTGCTGACGCCGCTGTTCCGCGCCGCCGGCGACGCCGCGACCCGGTTCGCGCGCGACATCCTGCGCGATCTGTGGCCGGTCGGCGTCGGGTTCTCCGTCGACGCCGGCATCGGCGCGACGTTCGGCATCCCGCTCTACCTCGGCGCCGACTACGAGATGATCATCTCGCGGCGCACCGACGAGATCGTCGAGTTCACCCGGCGCGGCGAGGCGCGCGAGGCGTTCGATACCGGCGTCGGCGTCGGCGGCTTCGCCGGGCTCGGGGGTCGCGGCGAAGGCGGCCGCGGCGGCGGCGGTGGTGGCGGTGGCGGCGCGGAGGGCGGTGGTGGCGGGCTCGGCGTCGGCGCGCAGGCCGCCGCCGAGTTCCAGGCCGGCCTCAAGCAGATCATCCTGCAGAAGTTCGACTTCCCGATCTTCACCGACGGCGCGTTCCTGAGCCTGCTGATCGCGGTCACCGGCTCCGACACCGGCGCCGGCTTCATGATCGGCAGCGCGATCTCGTCGACGATCGCGGGCCTGGATCCGATGCGCTACAACACCTCGACGCGCGTCGAGTTCCGCGCCTACGCGGTCGGCTCGGCCGGTGCCGAGGCCGGGCTGCGCCGGGGCAACGCCGCCACCGACGCCGCCGAGGGCCCCGAGCGGACCTCGACGAGCACCGGCGCGCCGGCGCGCGGCGACGAGCTCAACACGCCGTGGTACGTCCCGACCAGCCTCATCAACGCGAGCCTGTTCGGCCAGATCCGCGGCGAGGCCGGCATCGCGTTCGAGTTCACGCCCAAGGAGATGGCGCAGGATCCGGCGACCGGCCGGCCCGTGCCCCGCCGCATGGAGGTCTCGATCTCCGGCGAGGCCGGCGCCGCCGCGTCGATCACCCACCGCATCCCGATCCTGTCGTACCTCGTCCCGCAGCTCCCGTCGTTCAACGAGGCGCTCGGGATCCGCGTCAAGTTCGTGTTCGGCCCGTCGGGTGACGACCCCAACGGGCCGCCCGAGTACCAGAGCCACACCTACGAGATCTACTCGAAGTCCGGCGACATGGACATGTCGACGCAGGCGGGCTCGGCGAGCGAGACGTCGATCGGCGTCGGCAACATCGACGAGCACACGTTCGAGAGCTGGGACAGCTTCCTGCGCACCGTCGTCGACGCGCGCGTCCAGCGCCGGATCGGCATCGCCGCGCCGCTCGGCCGCACGGTCGCCGGGCGGCTGCTGCGACAGCGCGAGATCTCGACGATGCTGCCGCGCGACTACCGCGACTGGGGCCTTCAGGTGCAGGGCTACCTGCACCTCGACTTCCACTTCTCCACCGAGCACGTCCGCCAGCTGTTCACGACGATCCGCGACCTGATCGGCACCGCCACGTCGCGCAGCCTCCAGCAGCTCTACGTCGAGGTCACCACGTTCTTCTCGACCGGCGAGGCGCCCGACTACGTCCGCACCGCGTTCAACCAGCTGATCGGCGTGCTCGACAACGCGCTGACCGAGCTGCGCTGTCACGTCCAGATCGGCCTGCACGCCGCCGGCGGCGCCTCGGCCGCCGAGGGCGCCAAGGTCCGGCTCCACGGCTCGGCCGGCGGGTTCATCACCTACGACAACAACGTCAAGGAGACGATCGCGGTCACCGCGCAGCAGCTCGCCGACGTGCTGCTCCGCCCCGCCGACGCCGCGCAGATCCTCACGCTGGAACCCGCCGCGATCGACGCCGCGGACGCCGGCGCGCCGGACCCCGCCGCGGCGCCCGCGCGCCACGCCACCGGCGAGCTCGCCCTGCCCGCCGCGGCGGCCGCCGAGGTCGCGGCCGACGGCGTCGCCGGTCCCGCCGCCGAGGTGCCGCACCGCGCGCAGATGGAGGCCGCGTTCGGCACGTCGTTCGGCGACGTCCGCGCGCACGTCGGCGCCGCCGACGCGACGGCGGCGCTGTCGGCTGACGCCTACGCCGTCGGCGGCGACGTCGCGTTCGCCTCGACCGCGCCCGCGCCCGACCTCGTCGCCCACGAGCTGGCGCACGTCGTCCAGGCGCGGCAGGGCCGCGACCCCGACGAGGCCGAGGCCGAGCGCGCCGCGGCCCGCGTCGGCGGCGGCCGCGCCGCCGACGTGCTCCCCGCCACCACGCTGTCGCGGGTCGAGCACGGCCTCGGCGGCGCGTTCGGCGACGTCGCGATCGTCCCGGACAGCCCGCGCGCCGGCACCGCCGAGGCGCTGACCACCGGCGACGAGGTCCACTTCGCGCCCGGCCGGTTCGCGCCGGGCACGCCCGACTCCGACTGGCTGCTCACCCACGAGCTGGCGCACGTCCAGCAGCAGCGCCTCGGCTCCTCCGCCGCCGAGCAGGCGTTCGACGCCGCGGCCGTGCCGGGGCTGCTCGAGCGCGAGGCCGACCGCGCCGCCGACGCCGTCGCCGCCGGCGGCCGCGCCGAGATCCGCCACGCCGCCGCGCCGGGCATGGTGCAGCGGTTCGAGGCCTACGAGCACACCAACCTCGGCGACCTCGGCACCACCGGCTCCGGCGACGAGATGGTGATCGCGGTCGGCCACCCGCCGCGCCTGGTGAGCTACGGCGAGCTGGTCGCGATGTCGGGCGACTTCTACACGACGTCGGACGGCC
This sequence comes from Myxococcales bacterium, assembly GCA_011526095.1. Classification (GTDB taxonomy): domain Bacteria; phylum Myxococcota_A; class Polyangia; order Haliangiales; family Haliangiaceae; genus WYBA01. The sequence continues at coordinate 3,934 of WYBA01000162.1, forward strand.
TGCTGAACGCCGACGGCGCCGAGCTCGGCCGGATCCAGGACGTCATGCGCCACGAGCGCGCCGAGGCCGCGTCCGGCTCGATCGAGGTCTACGACCGCCGCGCCGCGATCGCCGGCGGCGATCCGCGCGTCCGCGTCGCCGGGGCGCCGAGCGACCCGACGATGATCAACATCCTGTTCCACGGCGCCCGGCCGGGGAGCGGCCACGGCAACCACGAGTACGGCGACGAGGAGCACCACCACGGCGAGCACGGACACGGCGAGCACGGGCACGACGAGCACGACGGCGAGGGCGGATGGACCCTGCCGTGGGACGGCGGCTGGCACCTGCCGTGGAACCCGCGCCCGGCCGACGAGCACCACGACGACGAGCACGCCGCCGCGCCCGCCGGCGACACCGGCATGCGCGCCGGGATCGAGCAGGACCAGCTCCCGCCCGGCGCCGCGTTCGCGACCAACGACGAGGGCCGGCGGATCGTCCGGCTGGCGGACGGCCAGGAGGTCGACGTCGCGATGCCGGCCGAGGGCTCGGCCGGGCACTCGGAGACCGGCGAGCGCGACAACGCCGACGCGCCGGGCGGCGGCAGCACGACCGCGTCCGAGGACGCGGGCTTCCTCGAGGCCGCCGCGCACAACTCCAGCCACTTCTCGCCGGAGAACATCGAGGCCAACTTCAAGCGCATCCACAAGCTCGCGCTCGACAAGGCCAAGGCGGCGTACGACAAGAAGCCCGGGCTGTTCTCGATGCCCGCCGGCGTGCGCGAGGCCGGCGAGGCGGCGCGCGCCGCCGCGCCGCCCGCCTCGACCTCCGGCGATCGCGGCGCGCTCGGCCAGGAGGGCAACGCCGCCGCCGACGCCGACGCCCGCGCCGCGGTGGCGCGCGGCCGTGCCGCCGGCGCCGGCGTCAGCCTGGACGCGCCGGGCTCCGACGCCGACCCCGCCGTCGCCGAGGCCCAGAACCTCGCGCGCGAGGCGATCGTCCGCTCGGCGTTCTCGGTCCACTTCCTCACCGACGCGTTCGCGTCGGGGCACCTCGTCTCGGGCCGCGAGGGCCGCAACCTCGCCGTCCGCTACTGGGTCGAGAAGCTGCCCGCGATGCAGGCGGCGATCCGCGCGTGCCTGCAGGTCGACATGCCCGAGGCGTACACCGCGGCGTCGGCGTCGGGCGCGCTCGACCCGGCGCTGCAGTTCGTGTTCGGCAAGATGAGCGCGGATCGCGCGACGTACACCGGCGTCCTGCTCAAGCTCGTCCACGACCAGTACAACCAGTCTGGGCTGCTGGTGTCGAACCCCGCCGGCGCCACGTTCATGGCGTACGGCGACGCCAACCTCGCGCGCTCGCCCGAGGCGCAGCTCCAGGCCCAGGCCGCGACCGCCGAGGCGCGCACCCGCGTCCAGGAGGTCATGGCCACCGGCGAGCTACGCGAGGGCCAGGGCGAGGGCGACGACTACGGCGCGCTGCGGTTCGTGCCGAGCATGGTCCAGCCGCTGTTCCCCGAGGGACAGCCGATGATGTCGATCGCGCAGTTCACCAGCGGCGACGTGTCCGCGGTGACCTTCCCCGCCGAGTGGGACGCCGCCGCGCTCGCGCCCGATCCGTTCGCGAACCGGATGTATCGCCTGATCAAGGGCAACATCACGATGCTGATCACCCAGGCCGACTCCGGCGGTGATCTGATCCGCGCCGCCTGGGACCTCTACCGCATGGGCCAGGGCGCGGCCGAGTGGGTCGGCGAGAACGTCGTCGATCCGGTTGCCGGCGGGCTGCGCCGCGCCGGCGAGCTCGCCGGACAGGCGGGCGACTGGGCGAGCGAGAACGTGGTCGACCCGGCGCGCCGCGCGGCGTCCGGCGCGTGGGACTCCGCCTCCGAGACCGCGTCGGGCGCCTGGGGCTGGCTGTCGGATCAGGCGTCGGGCGCCTGGGACTCCGCCTCCGAGGCCGCGTCGGGCGCCTGGGACTCCGCCTCCGAGGCCGCGTCGGGCGCCTGGGACTCTGCCTCCGAGACGGCGTCGGGCGCGTGGGGCTGGATGTCGGATCAGGCCTCGGGCGCCTGGGGCGCCGCCTCCGACGCCGCGTCCGGCGCCTGGGACTCCGCGTCGGGCGCGGTGTCCGACGCGTGGCAGCGCACCGGCGCGGCCGACGCGTGGGACTCCGTCAGCGGCGCGGCCTCGGGCGCCTGGGACACCGTCAGCGGCGCGGCCTCGGGCGCCTGGGACACCGTCAGCGGCGCCGCCTCGGGCGCCTGGGACACCGTCAGCGGCGCCGCCTCGAGCGCCTGGGACTCGCTGTCGACCGGCGCGTCGAACCTGTGGAACCGCGCCGCCGAGCGCGTGCGCCGCGCCGTCGTCCCCGACTGGCTCGAGCGGATGTGGGGCGAGCGCGCGGTGCGCCGCGAGGAGGCCGAGCGCGCCGCCGGCGTCGCGCCGGGCGAGTCGACCGACGCCAGCGTCACGCCGCTCGACAACCAGACCTACGCCCACGGCGCGTTCATGGGCGCGGCCGGGCGGTTCCTCCAGGATCCGCTGTGGCACCAGATCTACCAGCGGCTGATGCCGGAGCACTGCGCGCGCGCCGACGCGATCACCGACCTGCCGTCGCTGGAGCTGCACCTCGAGAACAACCCGGTGCTCGCCGCCTACGGCGAGGCCGCGCACATGCTCGAGGCCTCGGGCGGCGCCAACACCACCGCGAACGCGTCCGAGACCCGCGCCGTCCGCATGGAGTGGGACGTCTGGCTCGACCCGACGCACCCCGAGGATCTCAACCTCGCGCGCATCGCCCACGGCGACACCGTCTCGACGATCGGCAACCGCGCGCCCGTCGTCGGCCCGCTCGTCGCGATGCGCGACGACGTCGCCGCGCAGCCGAGCGCGACCGGCTGGATCGGCCTGTTCGGCCGCGCGATCCAGATGTACCGCGTCGCCCAGGCCGGCGGCGGCGGCGAGGCCACCGACGAGGCCGAGACCGCGCGGCGCGACGCCGCGTGGCGACGCCTGATGGCGCCGACCGCGGGCGCCGAGGCGCTCTCGGTGTGCAAGGAGTTCTTCGGCGGCGGGGCCAGCGGCGACGGCGGCGTCATCCTCGACGTCAAGTCGTCGTACTCCACCCCGCCCCAGATCCAGGCGTTCATCGACGCGGTCGAGGCCACCGGCATCAACGTCTTCGGCGTCGGCAGCTTCGGCCAGGACCAGCTCGAGGGCCTCACCTCCGTCGAGACCGTCCGGTTCTTCCACGGCCTGTCGGACCTCACCCGCGCCGACGACCTGCCGACCGGTCAGCGCGTCATGTTCAACGCCGGCGACCTGCTGGTGCAGAGCGTCGACGGCTCGCAGAACGACGCCGAGCCGCCCGGCCCGATCGATCCGGCCGCCTCCGACCCAGCCGCCCGCCGACCGCGCACCACCTACGGCGTCGACCGCGCGCGCATGCAGCAGCTCGTGGCGGTCAAGAAGCAGCGGTCGCTCCAGCTCGGCCTCTACGTCCAGGAGCCCGCGGTCTCGCCGCGCGCGATCGACGCGATCACGCAGATGGTCAACGACCGCCCCGAGGTGTTCGAGCTCGGCTTCGCCCACGGCAACACCTCGGGCCACACTGAGGGCGGCACCGAGGGCTCCGGCGTCGGCGCCCAGGGCGACCTCATCGACGCCAGCCGCGCCATGGGCGGCGGCCGGGGCGAGTGAGCCCGCCGCGCCCATCGAGCGTTCGCCCGCGTCCCCGCGTTCGACACCTGCTAGGGCCCAGCGTTCCACATGTACTTCGAGGTGATCGGCGAGTCGGCCCCAGAGAGCCTCGTCTTCGTCCATCAGTGCGAGTGCATCTGCTGAGCCAGGGTTCTGTGATCAACACGGCGTGGGAGCACACCCTCGCGCGAGACCCCGCAGCGATGCCCGAGTTGTCGGTCGAGATCCACGGACCCATGCCGTTGCGATGTCTCGGTGGCCGCGATCCGCTCTCGCTCGAGTCCAACCGCTGGGAGCTACCGCCCGAATGGACCATCGCGATCTGCCCCAGTGACCTGCACGGGGGCCGCGCACCGGCTGACTATCTCCCGCAACTGCTCGACCGGCGCGCGACGACGCAACGGCTGGTTCTTTCGGGCCACCGCCCCCGATGACCACGCTGAGCCGCGAAGCGCAGCGGTGGGTCGAGGCGAGCAAGGCCTTGGCGGCGGACAACTCCGCTGCCGTTGCCAGCCCCTCGTGCCACGACGGAAGGCTGTCCACGCAAGACGTGATCGTGACGACGGCCCCGGCGGCCTTGGCGAGGCACCTCGCTTGTGACAAGTGCGGCGCAACAAACGTGCTCCGAATGCGCATACACGCGCCTCGCGCCCCTTGGACGGATCGATGAGAGCGGGTACGCGGCCATGATCACCCACATCGTCCGAACCAAGATCACCACGACCGGATTGGCGTGCTGCGTCGTCCACCGTGGCGACGCAACGACGCTCGTGGTGCTGGAGCCCCCCCCGACCGCGGCGTCGATCCAACGTCGCTCGCCCTCTCGTATCTGGCGCGGCTCGTCGCCGCATCTGCGGCACCGGCCACCTTTGCGAGCGTGGTCACCGACGCCGTGACAGCACTCGCCTTCAAGCGCCGGATACCTCGGCGCGCTTCACGTCGAGGCGAACCGAGCGCACTGGTGCTGGATCGGAACGATGCGACTGCACCTGATGACGTCCGGTGGCGCCACCGCAACCACCGCCGAGCACACGTTTGCGCTCGACCCCAACCTGCCTCGCGACAAGCTCGACCCGATCCTGCTCGAGGTGCACGGCACGGCCGCGTCTCGAGTCCTGGGGCGCGCAGACGCTGCGCGCCCCGTCGATGCCGCGGTGTTCGACGTGAACGCGGGTGATCGGCTCGTCGTCTGCACTGACGCTTACCATCGGTTCGAGCCTCCTGCCGCCTACCTCGCATCTGTCAGCTCGGAGCTCGCGGGTGTTCCCATGAGGGGACCGACGCCCTCGTACGGGCCACGCGGCTGGGGGCTCCTCGACGTCGAAGTCCTGTGAGCCGCGAGACCGGCCAGGCGTTCTCCGCCGGACGCCTGGCGATCGTTGCGTGCCCAGGCACGCCAAGGAGGGAACCTGGCCGCCCGGACCCGAACGCGTCACGAAGCGCAACGCCCGCCGCCGCGGGTGTACAACTGCCCTAGCCATGGACCTCGACAAGCTCCTCGACGAGCGGACCAACCGGGCCGAGGCGACGCTGGCGGCGGCGGTGCGGCTCGACCTGCACTGCTTCCTCGGCGCGCAGGTCGAGGGTCGGATGCGCGACCGTCCGCACTTCCTGCGCAAGACGCCGCGTGATCTGCTGATCGAGATCCGCAAGGAGCTCGAGCGCCACGTCGACACCGCCGCCGAGGACCTGATGAAGGCGGCGTGGGACCTGCGCGTGTTCCTCGGCACGACCGCGCGCACGCCCGCCGAGGAGCAGCAGGCGCTCGCCGACGCGGTCGGCGCGCGCGCGCTCAAGATCGCGCGGTCGATCCTGGTGACGAACTTCTTCCCCGGCGACGGCGTGCCGGACGGCCCGGCGAGCGACGTCGTCGACGCCTCGCCGAAGTACGCCCTGCCCTACGCGGCGACGCCAGTGCTGGCGTGGGCGTGGGCGACCGTGCGCGAGCTCGACCGCGTGCGGTTCGCGCTCGCCGCCGCCAAGGGCGGCCCCGTCGCCGACAGCTACGAGCTGCGCCGGCACCTGCCCGAGGCGCTGCCGGCGCAGACGTGGTGACGGTGACGCGCCATGGCCGATGATCTCCGCACGCGCCTGATCGCCGCGCTCGATCGCCCCGACCGCGAGGGCCTGGGCATGCTCCGTCGCAACCCCGCCGAGGACGCGATCCCGCTCGCGCTGCCGCACCTCGGGCAGGCGCGCGCGATCGCCGAGGACCTCGCGCGCCACCACGCCTCGACGCGCGTCCGCGTCCACGCGCTGCAGCTGTGGCCGCGCCTGTGCATCTTCGATCCCGCCGCCGGCGAGGGGACGTTCCGCCCGGGCCTCGGCGACGACCGCCTGGTCGGCTTCCGCGCCGGCGCGCTCGAGCTGCTGCGCGATCCGTCCGCCGAGGTCCGCGCCGCCGCGGCGATCCAGCTGCTCGCGCTCGCCGAGCAGTCGCGGCTGCCCGAGCTCCGCGCCGCGATCGTCGCCGCCGGCGCCGACCGCGACCTGCGCGACCACGACCGCCAGTGGGGCGCCGACGACGCCGCGCGCCGCCTCGCCGGCGCGCCCGGCGCGACCGCGACCCTGCGCGCCGCGCTCGCGACCAAGCCGGTGCTGCTCGACGCCGACGTCCGCGCCGCGATCGACTCGCTGGTCGACGCGCCCGACCCCGCCGCGACCGGGCCGCTCGAGACGCTGTGGGCCCAGCTGCCGCGGCTCGATCCGCAGGCGCGCCTGGCGAAGACGACGCTGGTGGCGTGGGTGCGGTGCGCCCCGCCCGAGGCGCGCGATCGCTTCCCGGCGCTGCTCGTCCAGGCGCCGCCGGCGATCGCCGCGCCGATCCTCGGCGAGCTCGCCCACCACGGCGACGACGGCGCCGACGCCCTCGCCCGCGTCGCCACCGCGACCTCGCTGCCGCCAGCGGCGCGGACGATGGCGCTCGCGGGGCTCGCCACGGCCGCGCGGCTGACCGACGCCGGCGCCGCGCGCGCCCGAGCGGTCGCCGCCACGGTCGCGCACGACGCCGCGGTCGCCGAGGGCGCGCGACGCCTGGCGATCGAGCTGTCGACCCTGCCCGCCGCGCCGCCCGAGGAGCCGACGTGACCGCGCGCGTGCTGCTTGTCGGCCGCAGCCTCGACCTGGCGACCGCCGCGCGCATGGTCGCGCTCGCTCGGGCGCTCGCCGCACGCGGTGCCCGCCCGGTCGTCGCCGGCGAGGCGACGTGGCTGACGTCGAGCCTGCTCGCCGACCGCGGCGAGCTCGACGTCGTGCCGCTGCGCGATCCCCCCGTCGCGCTCGACGCGCGCCCCATCGACAGCGACGCGGCCGCGGCGTTCGCCGGCGCGCTCCACGACGACCTCGCGCTGCTCGACGACCTCGAGCCGGCGGCGATCGTCACCGACGGGCGCCCGAGCGCGATCGTCGCGGCGGAGCTCGCGCGCGCGCCGTGCCTGGCCCTCGCCACCGCGAGCGCGCTCGGGCCGCTCGCCGGCCTCACGCCGACCGCCGAGGAGTACGCCGCCGCGATCGCCGCGGCCTACGGCATGCCGCGCGACCTCGTCGCCGACGCGCGCCCCGAGCTGACCGGGCGCGCGCCGGACGCCGCGATGACGCCCGCGCCGCGCGCCGTCCCCGCCGGCCTGCCCGAGCTGCTCGCCCGCGTCGGCGCGGCGCCGCGGCGCTGGCTCCACGACCTCGCGCTCGCGCCCCGCACCGCGGCGCTCGTCGATCCCGCGCGCTGGTCGCTGGTCGCCACGGCGGGGCTCGCCGCCGTCGGCGAGCTGTTCGTCGAGCCCGCGCCCGGCGAGCCGTGGTGGTGGCCGGAGCTCGCCGGCGACGCGCCGGTCGTCGTCGCCGACGTCGCCGACGCCGGCGAGCCGGCGTGGGGCGCCGCGCTGATCGAGCGCGTCGCGCGCCTGCGCGGCCACGTGACGATCGCGGCGGTCGGCGACGGCTGGGCGCCGCCCGGCGTCCGCGCCGCGCGGCGGCTGCCGCGCGTCCCCCGCGGCGCGCGCTGCGTCGTGACCAC
>WYBA01000020.1 GCA_011526095.1 Myxococcales bacterium
AGATCGCGCGGGCCTGCTGGCGGACGGTGGTCTCGCCGACGCCGCGGATGCCGGCCACCTCCTTGTGGCTCAGGCCCTTGAGCAGCAGCAGGGCCACCTCCTTCTCGGCCGGCGTGAGGCCCCATCGGTCGAGCTGGGCGTCGATCGCGGCGGACAGGCCCGCGATCAGGTCGCGGGCCTCGGCGCGCCAGCGGTCCGCCTCGACCCGGGTGGCGGCGAGGTCCGCGGTGAGCGAGCCGGCCTGGGTGCGCAGGGCGCGGGCCTCGCGGGCGAGCGCGCGGATCCGCACGCTCATCCACGCGGCGCCGGCGAGGCCGACCACGACGATCCCACCCTCGAGCGCGACGTGGCCGGCGGTGGTGCCCTCGCGCAGGTCGGCGACGACGTCGATCCCGGCCAGCAGCGCGAGGACGGCGAACACCACGGCCACCACGATGCTGGTGGTCATGGGGCGATCATCGGTGAGGTCAGCGTCGCGCAAGTGCTTACGAACGCAGGCGTAGCACGTCCGTGGGATGGCCCCGCCGGGCCAAACGTCGCATCGATGGGGCGTCCTCGAAAGGAACCGTCATGGACCTCCCGATGCACCCCAAGATCGTCCACCTCCCCATCGCCCTGGCCGTGCTCATGCCGATGATCTCGGCCGGGCTATGGCTCGCCTGGTGGCGCGGCTGGCTGCCGCGCCGCTCCTGGCTCATGGTCATCGCCCTGCAGACCGTCCTGCTGGTCTCGGGCTTCGCCGCGCTGCGCTCGGGCGAGGAGGACGAGGAGCGGGTCGAGGCGGTCGTCCCCGAGGCCGCGATCGAGGCCCACGAGGAGGCGGCCGAGGGCTTCATGATCGCGGCCGGGGTGGTCCTGGTGGTCGCGGCCGCCGCGGCCGGACTGCGCAACGAGCGGGCGGCGCGTGCCGCGGCCGCCGGCGCCGTGCTCGGGACGATGGCGGTGCTCGGGCTGGGCGTGAAGGTCGGCGACGCGGGCGGGCGCCTGGTCTACGAGCACGGGGCCGCGGCCGCGTTCGCGCCGGCCGGCGGCGGCGCCCCCCTGGCGCCCGGCGAGGCGCCGCGGCGTCACGACGATGACGATGACGACGACTGAGCGCCGCGCTACTCGAACACGCGGGCGAGCTGCTCATGGGACACGCCGTCCTTGTCCTGGCGCAGCAGGACGTACGACACGGCCGCGACCAGGCCCTGCAGCAGCTGCAGCAGCGTCAGCGCGCCGACGAGGACGAAGGCGTTGGCGCGAATGCTCGACAGGAACGACTCGTCGGCCGACTCCAGAGAGGGAACGATCCACGCGAACACCAGCGCGAGGAACACCAGCCCGATCAGGAAGTTGAGCCCGAAGATGCCGAGGCGCCGGCCGCTCGTGAGCACGGCGCTGCGCTGGAGCGCGGCGAACGGGCCGAGCTTCTCGGCGACCGCCGCGGGCGCGGCGACGAACCACACGCAGGTCAGGATCGCGCCGACGATGCCGCCGACGGGCAAGAACTGGATGCCCGTCGTGATGCCCCCGACGATGATCGCGGGCAGCAGGCCGCGCAGGCCGTGCACGACGCTCGCCCCGAGCGAGACGCGGGCGCCGTTGAGGTCCTGGACGATGCGATAGGTGAGCATCGGCGCGACGAGCATCGACAGCGCGGTCAGCCCGTAGACCGGATAGGTGATCAGGGAGTCGACGAGCTGATCGAGCCCGGTCGCGCTGTCGAGGTCGTACGTCGCGATCCACAGGAACACCGGCGCGTAGACGATCGCGGCGAGCAGGGTGATGGGCACGATGTTGCGCGCCCACACCTGGAAGGTCAGCCACAGCGCCCGGAACACACGGAACTCTTGCCGCATCAGGTGGCCATCCTAGCCAGCCGCGCCGGCGAGACGCAGGGACGAGGCTGGCAAAGACCAGCCCCGCCCTGCCCCGGCTACTCGCTCCAGTTCACGGCCACCGCGGTGAAGTTCAGGTAGAACCACCAGCCGGGGACGCCGCCGTTGGTGTCCTTGTCGCTGTGGCCGGCGCAGTTGGTGTTGCCGCTGCCGGGCGGGTTGCCGCCAGGGAGCTGCTGCGACAGCGGCTGGCCGCCGACGACCGGCAGGTCCGCGGGCAACAGCGTCGCGTCGGCCGCCGCCTCGCTGATGAAGCCGCGGACCAGGCCGTTGACCACGGTGCCCGCCGGCGAGCCGGAGTACTGGCCGGCGACGCGCGCGTCGGTGAGCACGACCGGGATGCCGGACAGGTCGATCGTGAGGGTCTCGGCGTCGCTGACGAAGCACGGGCCGTTCTGCGCGGCGATCTCGGGCGTGTACATCGGCGTCAGCGTCCCGGCGATCGCGCCCAGGCACCCCGAGGCCATGTTGGTCGCGGTCGACATGACCGGCGCCGGGTCCGCGGTGCACGTCGTCGGCGAGGCCGAGGTGCACTCGCCGAAGTGGACCTCGAGCGGGGTGGTCGCGCTCGAGGCCTGGTCGAGCGGGCGGAACACCAGCGCGATGTTGAGGTCGAGGTTGCCGTCGGGCGGGTCGTCGCCGTCCATCGTGATCGCGTCGGACAGCTCGGTGTTGACCGCGAAGATGCCGAACACCGGGACGTCGGTGGCGTCGTTGCACGTGATCACCGAGACGTAGACGTGCGGGTCGCGCAGGTCGAGGTCGGTGAAGCGGAACGCGGTCGGCTGGATCACCGCGGCGCACGCATCGCAGCTGTCGTCGGGGATCGAGTTGCCGTCGTCGCAGTCCTCGCCGGACTCGACGACGCTGTTGCCGCACACCGGCGCGCAGTCGGCGTCGTTGTTGGCGTTGCCGCCGGCGGGGCAGCAACCGTCCGCGACGGCGGAGGGGTTGGTGATCGGGACGTAGACGCACGCGGCCGTGCAGGTGCCGGCGTTGGCGAGGGTGTCGGTGGTGCACGCGTTGCTGTCGGTCGGGCACGCGGTCGGGCACGCGCCGGCCATGCCCGCCGGGATCGCGGTGTCGCACGTCTCGCCCGGCGGCTCGTGCACGCCGTTGTTGCAGCCGACCGGGCAGTCGTCGTCGGTGAGCGAGCTCTCGCCCGACGGGCAGCAGCCGTCGGCGTCGACCGGCTCGGTGATGTCGGGGTACTCGCACCGGGCGGTGCACGTGCCCGCATCGACGAGCGTATCGGTCGTGCAGGTCAGGCCGTCGCTGCACGACGCCGGGCACGCGCCCGGGCTGCCCGCGGCGATCGCGGTGTCGCACAGCTCGCCCGCCTCGACGGCGAAGTTGCCGCACGCGACCGCGCAGTCACTGTCATCGAGCGAGGTCGCGCCCTCGACGCAGCACCCGTCGCCGTCGGTGTTGGTCGTGATCGGGGCGTGGACGCAGTCGCTCTGGCACTCCGAGCCGGTCAGCGTGTCCTGGGTGCAGGCGTCGCTGTCGTCGCACGCCGCGGCGTCGGCCGGGCACGCGTCGTCTCCGGCGCCCTCGAGGTCGCACAGCTCGCCCGGCTCGATCGCGCCGTTGCCGCAGGCGGCCCGGCACTCGCCGTCGCACACCAGGTCCGGGTCGGTGTTGCCGTCGTCGCAGTCCTCGCCGTCCTCGAGCAGGCCGTTGCCGCACTCGGCGACGACGGGGCGCGCGTCGGGCGCGCCGGCGTCGGGGCCGTCGTCGTCGTCGCCCGACGAGCCTCCGCATGCGACGAGCGCGAGCAGCAGCGAGGTTGCGATGGACGTCAGTCCGGGCAGGACAGACGCGTGGCGGTGCGTGGGCCGGGGGTCCCTCATCGCGCGCACAGTAGTGAGCGCCGAGGCGCGCGCACAACCGCCCTTCGTTGACGTCCGATGTCAGGTTCTCCCGACGAGATCGCGGGCGTGACGCGCGCGCCGCCGCGACGTGGCCCAGGTTACCTTCGTGACATGGACCGTCCCCGCCGCGCGACGCGCCGGCACGCCAACGTCCCGCTGATCGCGGCCGCGATCGCGACGGTCGTGTGCGCGGGGCTGGTCGCCGGCCACGCGCGGTGGTGGTCCCTGCCCGGCCTCGACGCGCTCGAGCGCACCAGCGTCGACGCGCGGTTCCGGCTGCGCGGTGCCCGCACGCCGGCCGATGACCGGATCGTCATCGTCGCGATCGACGACGACACGCGGCGCCAGTTCCCCGAGACCACGCAGTTCCGCCGCGGCATGGCCCGGCTGATCGCGGCGATCGCGGCGCAGCGCCCCTCGGTCGTCGCGCTCGACCTGTTCTACTCGTCGCCCGAGCGGATCTTGCGCCCCGACCTCGCGGCGGAGGTGCGGGAGGTCGCGGCCGCGCTGCGGGGCGTGCCGCCCGGGGTGCCCGAGGTCGAGCGCGCGCGCGGGGTGCTGGCCGACATCGACGCGGTGCTGCGCGGCGACGAGGTGCTGACCGACGCGATCCGCGCTGCGGGGTCGATCTACCTCGGCGTGTTCTTCCAGCTCGCGGAGTCGGCGGCCGAGGCCGCCACCGCGGACGCGGTCGAGGTCCCGGGGACCGCGGCGGCGCGCTACGGCGAGTCGGTCGCGGCGGGCGGCGAGGCGCAGCCGCCGGTCGCGACCGCGGCGATCGCGTCGCTGCCGGCGATCGCGGCGGGCGCGGCGGGCGCGGGCGCCGTGAACACGTACGTCGACGCCGACGGCGTGACCCGGCGGGTGCCCGGCGTGATCCAGCACGGCGACCGGCACTACCTGCCGCTGGGGTTCACGGTCGCGATGGCGGCGATGGGCTCGGCCGACTCGCGCTACGTCGGCGGCCAGGCGCGCGCGACGATCGGCGGGCGCGTCGTGCCGCTGGGCCCGCGTGCCGACGCCTACCTGAACTTCCTCGGCGGCAACCGGGTGTTCCCGCGCGTCTCGGCCGCGGCGGTGCTCGACGGCACAGTCCCGCCCGAGGCGCTCGCGGGCAAGCTGGTGTTCGTCGGCTTCACCTACGGCGTCTACGACAAGGTCGCGACGCCGTACGATCAGCTCACCGACGGCGTCGAGCTGCACGCGACGCTGGCCCACAACGTCCTGCACGACGAGCTGATCCGGCCGGCGGCGCGCGGGTGGTCGCTGGCGGCGCTGCTGATCCTAGGCGTCGCGATCACGGCGCTGCAGCTGCGGGGTGCGCGGCGGCGGCCGTGGGTGCCCGCCGTCGGCGCGGCGGTGCTCGTGGTGGCGTGGGTCGTCGTCGCCTACCAGCTGTTCGCCGGCTCGCGGGTGCAGGTCGAGCTGGTGGCGCCGGTGCTCGCCGGCCTGGCGATCACCGCGACCGGCGCGGTCGCCGTGCTCGCCACCGAGGGGCGCGAGAAGGCGCAGCTGCGCTCGGCGTTCGCGCAGTACGTCTCGGCGACGCTGGTCGAGCGCATCCTCACCAACCCCGAGCGCGCGCACCTCGGCGGCGAGCGCCGCGAGCTGACGGTGCTGTTCAGCGACATCCGCGGGTTCTCGCGGTTCGCCGAGACGCTCGAGCCCGAGGCGCTCGCGGCGCTGCTCAACCGCTACCTCACGCCGATGACCCAGCTCGTGCTCGACTCGTCGGGCACGCTCGACAAGTACATCGGCGACGCGGTGATGGCGGTGTGGGGCGCGCCGGTCGACGTGCCGGATCACGCGAGCCGCGCGTGCGCCACCGCGCTGGCGATGCTCGAGCGGCTCGGCCCGATGAACGCGCAGTTCCGCGCCGACGGCCTGCCCGAGATCCACATCGGCGTCGGCATCAACACCGGCACGATGGCCGTCGGCAACATGGGCTCGGAGGCGCGGTTCGACTACACCGTGCTCGGCGACGCGGTGAACCTGGGCGCGCGGCTCGAGGGCCTCACCAAGGAGTACGACGTCGAGATCCTCGTCGGCGAGGCGACGGCGAGAGCGGCCGGCGGCGACCTGGTGTTCCGCGAGCTCGACTGGGTGCGGGTCAAGGGGCGCGGCGGGTTCGCGGCGGTCTACCAGCTCGTCGGCCGGCGCGGGGCGGCCGGCACGCCCGACGCGGCCGCGCTCGCGCGCTGGGCCGAGGCGCTCGCGGCCTACCGCGCCCGCGACTTCGCCCGCGCGACCGAGGCGTGGGGCGACCTCGCCCTCGCCGGCGATCGCGCGGCCGCGGTGATGCGGGCGCGCGCCGACGCGCTCGCGGCCGCCCCGCCCGGCGACGACTGGGACGGCGTGTACGAACAGCGCTCGAAGTGACCGTGCGCGGCCCGTGGGCTGGGTTACTCTGGCCGACCGATGAGCCTGCTCGTCCTGGACTTCGACGGCACGATGACCGACGCCGAGGCGGAGGGCGCCCCGTTCGCCGCCGGCTACCTCGAGGACCTCGCGCTGCTGGTCGGCCGCCCGGCGAACGACCCGGAGCTGCGCGCGATCGCCGACGCGGCGCGGGCGCGGATCGAGACCGATCCGGAGGCCGCGTTCGTGTGGATGGGCAAGGCGGTCGCGCCGTCGCGGGTCGACCCGTACCTGCGGATGGTGCCGATCGCCCACGCCGTGCTCGACGCGCTCGGCGGGTTCAAGGATCCGACCGACCGCGGCATCCTGCTCGGCCGCATCCTCTACAAGTACAACTACGCCAAGACCGCGATCGCGCCGCGCGCCGGCGCGCGCGAGCTGCTGGTGTCGCTGGCGGGCACCGACACGTGGGTCGTGACCAACTCGTACACCGAGCACGTCGCCCACAAGATCCGGGTGATCGACGGCGGCCGCGGCGAGCTGGCGTGGCTCGCGGACCGCGTCCGCGGCAACGCCAGCAAGTTCGAGGTCGACGACGGCTGGGACGGCGCGCCGGCGACGCTGCAGATCGACGGGCTGCGCCGGCCGGTGCTGCTGCGCCGGCGCAAGTACCACGCGGCGCTGGCGGAGCTGCTCGCCGGCCGCCCGTTCAGCGAGCTGACGGTGATCGGCGACATCTTCGAGCTCGACCTGGCGATGCCGCTGGCGCTCGGCGCGCGGATCGGCCTGGTCGCGACCGAGCAGACGCCGCCGCACGAGCTGGCGTTCGTCGAGGCCCACCCGCGCGGCAAGGTCCTGCGATCGCTCGACGACGTGAAGGCCTACGCGGCGGGCACCGGCGCCGGCCGGTGAACTTGTCTCCACTGGAGACATTCGCTTGACAGCGGGGGCCCGGCGGGCGAACGCTCAGCTCACCCCGGCCCGCGCCGCCCTCTGCCCGGAGATCACGCCATGAGCGACAAGGTCATCCTCTCCTGCGCCCTCACCGGCGCGGTCACGACGAAGAAGCACTGCCCCGCGATCCCGTACACGCCGGTCGAGATCGCCGAGGAGGCGCGCCGCGCCTACGAGGCGGGCGCCGCGGTCGTGCACATCCACGCCCGCACCGACGAGGGCGCGCCGACGTGGAGCCCCGCCGTGTTCCAGAAGATCATGGACGAGACCAAGGCGCGCTGCCCGGTCCTGATCAACTGGTCGACCGGCGGCGCCGGCCCGATGAAGGAGCGGATCGAGCACCTCCAGCAGCGCCCGGCGATCGCCGCGCTGAACATGGGCTCGATGAACTACGCCAAGTGGAACTCGGCCAAGCAGGCGTTCGCGTTCCAGTTCGTGTTCCCCAACTCGTTCGACGACATCCTGGGGTTCGCGCGCGCGATGAAGGAGCACGGCATCAAGCCGGAGATGGAGTGCTTCGACACCGGCCACACCGCCTCGCACGTCGTGCTCGAGGAGCTGGGGCTGCTGCGCCGGCCGTACCACTTCTCGTTCATCATGGGCGTGCTCGGCGGGATCCCGGCGACGGCGCGCCACCTGGCGTTCCAGGCGTCGAACATCCCGTCCGACGCGCGGTGGAAGGTGATCGGGATCAGCCGCGAGCAGTGGCCGCTGGCGATGGCGGCGCTGTCGCTGGGCGGCGACGTCCGGGTCGGGCTCGAGGACAACTTCTACCTGCCCGACGGGGCGATGGCGAAGAGCAACGGCGAGCTGGTCGAGGCGGCGGCGCACATGGTCAAGCTGTCCGGGCGCAGCGTCGCGTCGGTCGACGAGGCGAAGGCCTTGCTCTGGCCCGACGGCGGGTGCAATGGATAACGGATGACGACGAACGTGATCGCCGGGGCCGCCGGCCCCCTCGGGCGCGAGCTGACCGTGGCGATCGAGCTGGCGCGCCGCGCCGGCGCGCTGGTGGCGGAGGTCCGCGCGGGCGGGGGCGAGGCGCTCGGGGTCGAGCTCAAGGCCGGCGATGAACCGGTGACGGTCGCGGACCGCGCGGCGTCGGAGCTGATCGTGGCCGGGCTGCGCGCGGCGTTCCCCGACGACGTCGTGATCAGCGAGGAGAACGCGGACGACCTGGCGCGGCTGACCGCGCGCCGGGTGTGGTTCATCGACCCGATCGACGGCACCAAGGACTTCATCGCCGGGCGCCCGGGCTTCTCGGTGATGATCGGGCTGTGCGAGGACCACGCGCCCGTGCTCGGCGTGGTCTTCCAGCCGACCGGCGACCGGCTGTTCTGGGCGGCGCCCGGCGCGGCCCCGGACGGCGGCGCCGCGGCGTGGTTCGCCGCCCCCGGCGAGGCGCCGCGGCGCCTCCACGTCTCGGACGTGCGCGACGCCGCGGGGATCCGCCTGGTCGCGTCCGCCTCGCACCGCACCGCCGCGATCGACGCGGTCAAGAGCGCGCTCGGCATCGCCGACGAGCTCAACATCGGCTCGGTCGGGCTCAAGCTGGCGCTGATCTCGCTCGCCGAGCGCGAGCTGTACGTGAACCCGTCGCCCAAGTGCAAGGCGTGGGACACGTGCGCGCCCGAGGCGATCCTGCGCGCGGCCGGCGGCGTCATCACCGACACCCACGGCGAGGCGCTGCGCTACGATCAGGCCGACCTCGGCCGCGGCAGCGGCCTGGTGGCGTCCAACGGCCACGTCCACGCCGAGGTGCTCGCGCGCCTGGCGCACCTGTTCCCGCGACGGTGACGCCGCCGCCGGCCTTTGCAGGGCCGGCGGGGCGGCACGGACCGGGTCAGCTCCGTCGCGCGCTCACAGCCAGCACACGCCCTCGCGCATCAGCGCGTCCTTGACGTGGATCGACTCGGCGACGTCGGCCGCGCCCTCGGGCAGCTCGAGCGCGTCGTTGAGGCCGCGGCGGAACGCGTCGACGAACTCCTCGGCCTGTTGCCCGGTGAGGCCCGGGTCGAGGAACCGCGTCGCGTCGACCAGCACGCCGAGGTTGACGGCGTCGACGGTGGCGGGGACGAGGAAGTCGCTGCAGTACTCGGCGACCAGGGTGCAGTCGCCGTCGCCGTCGTTGGGATCGTCCGGCGCGTCGTTGCCCGGTCCGTCCGGATCGTCGTCGCCGTCGCCCGGCGTGACGTCGTCGAACGGATCGCCGTAGTCGGTGTCGGGGTTATCGCCCGGATCGCTCTGGGGATCGGGCGAGTCGTCGATCGAGACGTCGTCGTGGTAGATGGCGCCGCCGGTGCCGTCGACGCCGCCGGAGCGGGCGACGAGCACGTCCTCCCATTGATAGGCGAACTGCGCGTGCGGCGAGCTGGACCCGGGACGGTACGCGTAGCCGGTGTGGCCGACGTACTCGGGCAGCGTCTTGCCCATGAGGTAGACGCCGATGCCGTGGCCCATGACGTAGGCGCGCTCGGCCGCGTCGAGACCGGACACGGCCTGCTCGTCGATCATGGAGCGATCGAACTCGCGGGGATCGGAGGGGGAGTAGATGTCGGGGCCGCCTCCGCAGGCGGCGAGGGAGAGGGACGTGACGGTGAAGAGGGAGAGGCCCAGCTTGCGCATGACGCTCGCTTTCAGACCCGGCGAGCCGGTGTAATGCGAGGCACGTGCCTGGGGGAGATCCCGCGCCGAGGGCTGCAAGCTATGGATCTCAGCCCCCACGCAGCGGGCGCGCCGGGGGCGGAGCCCCCACCGCCGGCGCCCCGGGGCTCCACGGAAACCATGGTTTCGGCCCGGGGGGCGGAACCGGATGGGGGGATGCTGGGTGTCACCGGATGACGATGGTGCCGGCGCGACAGGAGCTCGACGACCTGACCCTGCGGCGCGCGCAGCGCGGCGAGGTCGCGGCGTTCCGCGCGCTGGTCGAGCAGCACCACCGCGCCGTGTGGCAGCTCGCGGTGCGGATGCTCGCGGGCACGGCGATCGCGCACCGCGCCGAGGACGTGGTCCAGGAGACGTTCGTGCGGGTGCACCGCGCCCTGCCCGGCTTCGATCCGGCCGGACCGGCCCGGCTGTCGACGTGGATCCTCACGATCGCCAGCCGGCTCGCGCTCAACGAGCTGCGCGCGGCGCCGCGGGCGGCCCGCGCGGTGCCGCTCGACGACGCGCTCGAGCTACCGGGCGAGGGCTCGGCGGTGCGCGACCTCGACGCGCGGCGACGGGCCGAGGCCGTGGCGCGCGCGCTCGCCGCCCTGCCCGAGCCGGCGCGCGCGGTGATCGTGCTCCGCGCGTATCACGATCTCGACTACGACGAGATCGCGGCGGCGCTCGAGGTCGACGTCGGCACGGTCAAGTCGCGGCTGTCGCGGGCGCGCGCCGCGCTGCGCGAGGAGCTGCGCGCGCGCGGGATCCCCGGGAGCTCCGGAGGCCCTGGAGGTGACGATGAGTGAGCCGACGCGAGCCGAGGACGTCGAGCCGACCCGGAGCGACCGCGAGGCGCTCGCGGCGTGGGACGTGCCGGCGCCGCCGGCCGGGCTGGTCGACCGCGTGATGGCGCGCGTCGCCGCCAGCGACGATGACCGGACCGCCGGCGTCGCCGCCGAGCCGCCCGCGGCGG
Organism: Myxococcales bacterium; assembly: GCA_011526095.1. Lineage (GTDB taxonomy): Bacteria > Myxococcota_A > Polyangia > Haliangiales > Haliangiaceae > WYBA01. Next base: position 10,683 of record WYBA01000020.1, read on the forward strand.
CCGCCCCGCGCCGGCGCGCGCGCTGGACGCTGGCCGTGGCCGCGGTGGCGATCGCCGCGGCGGCGGCCGCCGCCGTCGCGATCGCGGTGACGCGCGCCCCGGCGCCGTCGGGCCGCGCCCTGCCCGCGGCCGGCGAGCTGTCGGCCGCCGCGCCCAGCGTCGTCGCGATCGCGCCGGGCACGGTGGTCGAGGCCGAGGCCGGCGCGGTGCTGCGCTGGCGCCGCGACGAGCGCGGCGTGGTGCACGTCGAGCACACCGCCGGCGCCGTGACCTACCGTCACGAGCCCGGCGTCCACCTCGTCGTCGATGCCGCGTGGGTGGCGATCGAGACCGACGAGGCGTTCCTGCGCGTGGAGGTCCCGATGTCCCCGTCTCGCAAGCGCGCCGTCGCGATCGGCGCCACCGCCGCGCTCGGCGCGGTCGTCGCCGTCGCCGTCTACGAGGGCCGCGCGGAGCTGTCGAGCCGCGGCGTCGCGGTGCAGGCGCGCGGCGGCGACGTCGCGGTCACCGCCGAGGGCGAGGCGCCCGCGATCGCGCCGCCGACGGCGGTCGCGCGCCAGACCGTGACCGAGCCGCGACGCCTGCCCGACGAGGCGTCGCGCGCCGAGCTGCGCGAGGCGATCGCGCGGGCGCGGGCGACGCGCGAGCTGCGCGACCGGGCCGCGCGCGTCGGCGCCACCGGCGGCGGCGCCGGGGCTGCGACCGCGGGCGGCCCGGAGCGCGAGGTGCCGCCGCCGCCACCGGCGATGGATCCCGACGAGATCCGCACGTCGGTGCGCGAGGTGATCCCGATGCTCGCCGAGTGCTACACGATGGCGCCGCCCGCGGTCCACGCCGGCGGCGCCGGCGGCGAGCTCACGGTCGAGATGACGGTGAGCGGCGAGCCCGACGTCGGCACGGTGATCGAGGACGCGACGCTGTCCGAGGGCGACGCGCACCTGCTCGGCGACGCGGACTTCACCGAGTGCCTGCGCCAGACGCTGCTGAGCGTCGAGATGCCGCCGTTGTCCGCGGGCGGCTCGGTCGTGATCCGCTACCCGTTCGCGTTCGCCGACCAGGAGCCGGAGGAGGACGTCGGCGGCGGAGACGGAGACGGAGACGGAGACGGAGACAGTGACAGAGACGGCGACGGAAGCGGCACGTCCTCGCGCAAGGCGTCGAGCTCTCCCGACGCCGAGCTGCTCGCCCACGCCCAGAACGCCGCGCAGGCCGGCCGCTACAACGACGCGCTCCGCTACGCCCGCCGCGCGCTCGAGCGCGCGCCCGACGACGACCACGCCCACGCGATCGCCGCGGTCGCGGCCTGCAACCTGCGCAACGCGGCGGTCGCCGCGCACCACGCGGCGAGACTGAAGCCGAACCGGCAGCAGCTCGTCCGGCAGGTATGTCTGCGCAACGGCGTCGAGCTGCCGTGACGCGGCGCCGGACCGCCCGCGCTACTCGGAGCTGCCCGCGACCATCATGTGCGAGACGCGGAAGGTGGGCGCGGCGCTCGAGCTGCGCAGCTCGAGGTCGTCGGCGACGGCGTCGATCCGCTTGAGCAGGTCGTCGAAGTTCGCGCTCACCGTGATCTCGCCGACCGGATAGGTCAGCTCGCCGCCCTCGATCCAGAAGCCCTGGGCGCCGCGCGAGAAGTCGCCGGTCACCGGGTTGAACCCGAAGCCCATCAGCGAGGTGACGTACAGGCCGCGGCCGGTCGCGCGCAGCAGCTCCTGCTTGGTCTGCTTGCCCGCCGCCATGATCAGGTTGGACGTCGTCGGGCCGGGGTTGCCGCCGATGCCGCGGCCGGCCGAGCCGGTCGACCGCCGCCCGAGCTTGCGCGCGCTGTAGACGTCGCACAGCACCGTGCGCAGCACGCCCTGCTCGACGATCACGTTCTTGCGCGTCGCCAGGCCGTCGCCGTCGAACGGGCGCGAGCCCGGCGCCCGCGGCAGCAGCGGGTCGTCGACGATGTCGACCAGCGGCGACGCCACCGCGGTGCCCTCTCGCCCGATCAGGTAGCTCGACTTGCGCCAGAACGCCGAGCCGTTGGCGACCGAGAACAGCGTCCCGATCAGCGAGCGCCCGACCTCCGGATCGAACACCACCGCGACCTCGCCCGTCGGGATCTTGCGCGCCCCCAGCGTCGCCGCGGTCCGCCGCGCCGCCTCGATCCCCACCGCCTCGGCGTCCGCCAGCTCGGCGAGGAACCGCGACGCGGTCCACCAGTAGCCGTTGCGCTTCTTGGGGTTCTTGGGGTCCGGCTCGTCGCAGATCGGCTCCACGTAGAACGACGCGTAGCTGCCGCGGTAGCCGCCGACGAACCCGGCGGAGTTCGCGAACGCCACCGCGCCGAGGTTGCGCGACCACGTCGCGCCCTCGGAGTTGGTGACGCGCGCGTCGGACCTCTGCGCCGCGCGCTCGCCGGCGATGCACTGCTGCAGCGCCCACGCCGCGTCGACCTCGGCGACCGCCTCGTCGTAGAGGTCGAGCTCGGGGTGGTGCTTCGCCAGCTCGTCGGCGTCGGGCAGCCGGTTGAGCTCGTCGGGCTCGGACAGCTCGGCCAGCGCGACCGTCTCGACCGCGAACTGCTCGAGCGACTTGCGCCGCAGGTCCGAGGTGTACGTGACGGCGCGGCGGCCATCCTTGAACACGCGCAGCCCCAGGGCGCGGCTGCCGGCCTCCTGGACCAGCTCCGGCTCGCCCATGCGGACCTTCGCGGTCAGCTCGTTGCCGTCGCGCACCAGCGCCTCGGCGGCGTCGGCGCCGGCCGCCTTGCACAGCTCGCACACGTGGGCGGCGAGGTCCGACAGCTCCTTGACCAGCTCGTTCGAGATCGATGCAGCGCTCATCCGGTTCACCCTGCCTAGGCCTTGGTTCCGCCGACGGTGATCTTGGCGATCCGCACGGTCGGCGTCGCGACGCCGACCGGGACCGACTGGCCGTCCTTGCCGCACGTCCACATGCCGTCGGACAGCTCGTAGTCGCTGCCGAGCATGTCGACCTCGCGCAGCACCTCGGGGCCGTTGCCGATCAGGTTCACGCCCTTGAGCGGCGCGGTCAGCTTGCCGTCCTCGATCAGGTAGCTCTCGGTCAGCGAGAACACGAAGTCGCCGTTGGAGATGTTGACCTGGCCGCCGGAGAACCGCTTGGCGTAGACGCCGCGCTTGACCGACGCGACGATCTCGTCGTGCGTGTGCGGCCCGGGCAACAGCGCCGTGTTCGTCATCCGCGGCAGCGGCATCGAGCGGAACGACTCGCGCCGGCCGTTGCCGCTGGCCTGCACGCCGAAGTGCTTCGCGCTCAGCCGATCGTGCATGTAGCCGACGAGGATGCCGTTCTCGATCAGCACGTTCTTGCGCGGGGCGTTGCCCTCGTCGTCGACGTTGATCGAGCCGCGCGACGACGGGATCGTGCCGTCGTCGATCACGGTGCACAGGGGCGAGGCGACCTGCTGGCCGATCTGATCCGAGTAGTTCGACGTCTTCTTGCGGTTGAAGTCGGCCTCGAGCCCGTGGCCGACCGCCTCGTGGAGCAGGATCCCCGAGTCGCCCGGGCCGAGCACGACCTGCATCTCGCCCGCCGGCGCGTCGACCGCGTCGAGCATCGCGATCGCGATGCGCGCGGCCTCGCGGCCGTGGGCGGCGGCGTCGCGGTCGCCGGTGAAGTACTCCATGCCCATCCGGCCACCGCCGCCCGACGAGCCCGACTGGCGCTTGTCGCCGTCCTCGGACACCGCGCGCACGCCGAACCGGACGATCGGCAGCACGTCCGACACCATGCGGCCGTCCGAGGAGATGACCAGGATCTCCTTGAGGCTTTCGGTGAACGAGGCCTCGACCTTGACGATCCGCGGGTCGTAGGCGCGCGCGGCGCGGTCGGCGGCGCGCAACAGCGCGAGCTTGTCGGCGGGCGGCACGACCAGCGACGGCCGGCCGACCGGGTACAGGTCGGCGACCGGCCGGACGTCGACCGAGACCGGCGGCGGGGACGTGCCCGGCGGGCTGCCCGCGGCGATCTGGCCGGCGATGCGGGCGGCGTGGGCCATGCGGTCCCACGACAGCTCCTCGGTGTAGGCGTAGCCGGTCGCGTCGCCCTTGGTGACGCGGACGCCGAGCCCGAGCGTGACGCCGCGGCCGACCGTCTTGACCTGCTCCTCCTCGAGGACGTAGTCGGCGCCGACGCGGTACTCGAAGTAGAGGTCGGCGTAGTCACCGCCGGCGTCGAGCGCGACCGCGAGCAGGCGGTGCGCGAGCGTCGCGTCGATGGCGTTCTCGCCGCCCGGCAGGAACGGGGCGGCGAGCTGGGCTGGGACCACGGTGGGCATGGGGGGAATCTAGCCCGGCTGGGTGCGGCGAGCGGCCGCGGCTGCCCGAAAGCGCAGCCCCTGCCCGGCTCGGCGGGCGACCGTCGGGCGGCCGGCGGCCGCCCTACTTGCCGGCGTTCTCGCGCCCGGTGACCTTGGCGAGCGCGCCCTCGGCGGCCTTGCGCGCCTCGAGGATCTCGGCCTCGCCGCCGCCGAGCCAGACGCGGCCGAACGCCCCGAACGAGATCATCTCGAGCACGCGGATCGGCGAGGCCTTCTCGGCCTCGTTGACCGCGAGCGCGGCGTAGGCCGCGGGGTGCACCTCGAGGATGTACAGGCTCTGGCCGGCGACGATCATGTCGCCGTGGCGCATGCGGTTGATCAGCTGCGACTGGTGGCCGTCGATGCCCGTGATGATCTGGGTCGAGACGACCCGCGGGCGGAGCCGCTCCTCGGCCTTGACCGCGAGGCGCTCGAGGATCGTCGCGGCCGCGGCCTCGACCTGGCCCTTGTCGGCGTCGTGGAGCTCGAGCATGCCGTAGGCGCGCTCGACGATCTGCATGCCGGGGCGGCAGGTCGTCGTCTTGAGCGCGACGTCGGTGAGCTGGTTGATCGCGATGCCGGGCGCGATCTCGAGGAACAGCGCGGCCTCGTACTCCTTGGGCATGAAGCCCTGACAGACCGTCTGCAGGAAGCCGGTCAGCTGGGGCTGCAGCGAGTCGAGGATGGTGAGGGCGCGCAGCTCCATGCGGCTGCGACGCTACCCGCGCGGTGAACGCCGTGTCAAACGACCGCCGGGCTTGCCGGCGGGACGCGCACCGCCCGGCTTGCCGCCGCCGGGACGCGCACCGCCCGGCTTGCCGCCGCCGGGACGCGCACCGCCCGGCTTGCCGCCGCCGGGACGCGCGCCGCCCGGCTTGCCGCCGGGG
>WYBA01000163.1 GCA_011526095.1 Myxococcales bacterium
CGCCGCGTCGCGGCGCCGCGCGCCACCGCGCCGTCAGCGCGACAGCAGGCTGGCCAGCTTCTCGCCGGCGGCGCGCGCCGCCTCGAGCGCCGCGGCCGCGCGCGCGAGCTCGGACGCGGCCGTCACCGGGTCGGCCGCGACCGCGCGGTCGACCTGCTCTGCGAGCGTCTGCTCGAGCGCGCCGCGGCTGCGCTCGGCCTCGTCGAGCGCCAGCAGCTGGGTGCCGAGGCGGGTGCGCGTCTGCGACACCTGATCGACCGCGCTGGCGAGGGGCTCCAGGGTGCCGCGGACCCCCACCTGATCATTGGCGCCCAGGGCGGCGGACAGGGAGGCGAGGACGCTTGGGACATCGACGCCCGCGGCGGCGGTGAGGAACGTGCCGGGCACGCCCGCCGTGGCGACGCGCGCCTCCCCCGACACGACCGTCAGCGCCTGGTCGTCGCCGACGTACGCGCCCACGGCGTCGAACGGCGCGGCGGTGCTCGCCGAGCCGCTGAACAGGTACTCGCCGTCCGCTCCCCGCGCCGCCGCGTGCGCCAGCAAGGCGGCGCGCAGCCCGTCGACCTCGGCCGCGGCGGCCTGGCGGTCCGCGGCGGACAGCCCGCCGTTGGCCATCTGCAGCGCCAGCTCGCGAGCGCGCCCCAGGACCTCGCCCATGCCGTCGAGCTCGCTGTCGGCCTGGCCGAGCCGGCCCCGCGCGCGCTCGATCGATCGGCCGTGCCCTTCGCTGACGGCGGCGCGGAGCTGGGCGAGCTTGCCCTCCGCCCACCGCGACGGGTCGTCGGACGCCTTGGCGACGGCGACGCCCGTGGTGAGCGCCTCCCCGGCGCGCGCCGCGGCGGAGCGCGCACGCGCCGACGCCAGCGCGGTGATCTGCAACAGCCGACGTTCCGTGACCCGCATGTCAGATCCTCTCCAGCAGGTCGGTCAGCATCTGATCGACGGTGGCGATGAACCGCGTCGATGCCTCGGCCGCGCGCTGCAGCTCGGTGAGCCGCGCCATCTCCTCCTCGATCGAGACGCCGGCGAGCTCGTCGCGCGCCGCGGCCACGACGTCGAGGCGTGCCTCCTCGAGCTCGCGGCCGGCGACCGCGCGCTGCGCCTGGGCGCCGAACGCGGCGAGGGTGCGGATGCTCTCCTGCGCCAGGGTCCGCGCGCCGCCGCCGGCGACGTTGGCGTCAGCGAGCGCGGCCAGCGCCAGCAGGCCGTGGTTGTCGCCCGCCGGCGCGCCGACGGCGGCGCCCGCGAGCAGCCGAGGATCGGCCGCGATCGCGGGGTCGACCGCCATCGCGGCGGCGGCGCCCGTCGCGCCGGCGGGCGCGACGAACAGATCGCGCCCGGTGCCGCCGTCCAGGCCGGCGTGCGCGGCGTGGACCGCGTTGACGGAGGTGGCCAGGTCGTAGGCGAGCTGGTCGATCTCGGCGGCGGTCGTGGCGAGCGCGCCGTCGCGCAGCGCGAGCTCGCCCCCCATGCGACCGCCGCGCAGCCGCGCGGTGACGTCGTCGCGGTGACCGCCGTCCACGACGTCCAGGCGCAGGTGATCGCCGAGCGCGGCGTCCGGCGTCGCCTCGAACCTCGAGGCGCGGACGCCATCGACGACGGACACGCCGCCGTCGATCGTCACGCGCATCATCCCGTCCGGGTCGAGGCGAGCCTCGGCGCCGGTGAGCTCGGCGAGCCGACGCGCGGCGAGATCGCGGCGGTCGGCGAGCACGGGATCGCCCGACACCGCGTAGCCCTCGTTGGCCGCGGCGACCTCGGCGGCGAGCGCCGAGGCCTCGGCCGCCATCTCGCGCAGCCGGAGGTCGGCGCCGCGCTGGGCGTCGGAGATCGCGCGTGCCGCGCGCTGGAACCCGGTCGCGACGCGGTCCGCGCCGTCGATCGCGGCGGCGCGGAGGCTCGGGTCGAGCGGCGCCGCGGACGCGGCGGCGAGCCCCGCGAACAGCGCGGCGATCGAGTCGACGACGTCGGGCGCGCCCTGCGGCGCGAGCTGCGCCTCGGCGTCGAGCATGCCCGCCGCGAGGGCGTCGGCCTGCCCGTGCGCCGCGTGGCTGCCGCGCTCGCGCGTCGCCAGCAGGGAGCTGTGGGCGCGGACGGGGCCGAGCGCCTCGACCCCGCCGACCCGCGGCGCGCCGATCTGCGCGCGCAGGTCGATCGACTCCCGCGAGTAGCCCTCGGTGCCGACGTTGGCGAGGTTGCGACCGGTCGTGGCGACGCCGGCGCTGTACGCGAGGTACGCACCGGCGCCGAGATCGAGCATCCCCAAGAGGCCCGACATCAGATGGCTCTCCCCTGCGTGGGCCGCGCGCTGCGCACGCGACGGGCCCGCGCGTCATAGGTACCCGCGTCCTCGACGCCGAGCCGGCGGCCGACCAGCGCGACGGCGTCGTCGAGCAGCAGGCGGTTGGCGTGGGACAGCGCCTGGGCGCGGGCGGTCGCCGTGCGCAGGGCGGCGCCGCGCGGGTGCCCCGCGGCGTGCGCGCGCGGGGCCGCGCCCGCCGCGGCGATCGCCCCCGCGAGGCGTTCCTTCTCGACCGCGAGCTCGCCGAGCGCGCGCGCGTCGAGCGTGCGGATCGCGCGCTGCTCGTCCTCCAACGTGACGACGAGCCGCTCGAGCAGCTCGAGCAGCTCGTCGACGGCGGCGGCCGTGGCCGCCTGGCTCATGCGGAGGCTCCGAGGCGGCTCAGCTCGTCGGCGACGATCCTCTCGGCCAGCACCTGGTGGTCGACCTTGTAGGTCCCGGCCTCGACCGCGGCCGTGATCCGCGCGACCTTGTCGGCGTGAGCCACCGACGACCGCTCCGCCGCGGCGGTGGCCTGACGCGTGCGCGACGACACCACGACCGCGCCGTCGCCACCGTCGGCGCCCTCCGCGCCACGTCCGGGGACAGAGGCGGCGGGGTGCTCACCGGTGCGCTCGGCCGCGGTCGACATCGAGTGGGGGGTGATCCGCATGGCTGGCTCCTCGTGGACCTGGGTCGACCGTCAGCGGCCGTCCTTGAGGGGTGAACGCGCACGTCCCAGCCCGGGCACCTCGGTCACCGGATCGACCACCTCCCCGCCCCGTCGCACCTCGAGGTGCAGGTGCGGTCCGACCGAGTTGCCGGTCGACCCCACGAGCCCCACGACCGCCCCGGCCGGCACGGCCTGTCCCACCTGGACGTCGATCCGCGACAGGTGGGCGTAGCGGGTCTCCAGGCCCCCTCCGTGATCGACGACGACGAGGTTGCCGTAGCCCCGCCCGGTGCCCGCCCGGGTCACGACCCCGCCGCCCGCCGACCGGACCGGCGTCCCCATCGGCGCCGGGATGTCGACGCCCTGGTGGAACCGCTCCTGTCCGGAGCGCAGGATCCGCGGCCCGACCGGCGAGGTGATCCGCCCCTCGACGGGGGTGACGGTGAGCGCGCCGGCGCCCGCGGCGTAGCGCCCGGCGAGGCGGGCCGGCGGCGGCGACGCCGCGGCGCCGGCGGCGCCGCCGAGCTGCGCGACGAGCTGCGTCGCCAGCCCGACGCCGCCGGCGTCCGCCATCTGATCGGCGAGCGCCTCGTTGAACATGTCCAGGAACGTCGCGCCCGCGGTGCCCTGGCCCGCGAACGCGCCCCCGACGTGGACCTCCGACAGGACCCGGCGCAGGAAGTACGCCTCCATCGCCGCCGCCGCGCCCGCCGCGTCGCGCGGCTCGCCGACGCGCGCCGTCACTGCGTCACCAGCTCGGCGCGCAGCGCGCCGACCTCGCGCAGGGCCAGGAAGATCGCGACGAGGTCGCGCGGCCGCGCGCCGAGCGCGTCCAGCGCCGCGGCCAGCTCCGCCACCGTCGGCGCGCCCGCGACGTAGACCAGCTCGCCCTCCGCCTCCGCCGCTCCGAGCTCGCTCACGGCGACGTCGCGGGTCTCGCCGTCCGCGAGCGGCCCGGGCTGCGACACCGCCCGCGACTCCGCCACGTCCACGGTCAGCCCGCCGTGCGCGATCGCGGCGGGGCCGAGGCGCACGGCCGCGCCGACCGCGATCGTGCCCGTGCGCTCGTCGATCACGATCCGCGCCGGCGCGTCCGGCTCGACCTCCAGCGCCTCGATCCGGGCGATCAGCGTCGCCACCCGCGCGCGGTCGTCGGCGGGCACCGCGACGTGGACCGCGCCCGGATCGTCGACCCGCGCGTGCGCTCCCCCGAGCGCGGCGTCGATCGCGTCGGCGATCCGCGTCGCGGTCGTGAAGTCGGCCTCGCGCAGGATGAGCACGATCTCGTCCTGCGGCAGCGCGCCGGGCGCGGGCTGCTCCACGGTCGCGCCGCCGGGGACCCGCCCGACCGTGACATGGTTCTTCGCGACCGACGAACCGCTCGCGCCGCCCGCGGCGAAGCCGCCGACCACCAGCGAGCCCTGAGCCACGGCGTAGACCTCGAGGTCCGCGCCGCGCAGCGGGGTCGCCACCAGCGTGCCGCCGGCGAGGCTCTTGGCCGAGCCCGTCGAGGACACGACGATGTCGAGCTCGGCGCCCGGCCTCGCGAACGGCGGCAGCTCGGCGGTGATCACCACCGCCGCCACGTTCTTGGCCTTGAGCTCGGCCTCGCTCACGGTGACGCCGAGCTTCTTCATCAGCGCGGCGAGCGGGCGCCGGACCGCCGCCGAGCTGGCGTCGTCACCGGTCCCGGCCAGGCCGACCACGAGGCCGTAGCCCACGAGCGGGTTGCCGCGGACGCCCTCGACGTCCGCGAGCTCCTTGATCCGCTCGCCCCGAGCCGCCGGGACGGCGGCGACGAGCGCGAGCGCGGCCGCGGCCGCGGCCGCAGCGATGGTGAGGCGTGACGTGACGATCGGCATGGGTGCTCCGGGGGAACGTGGACGGGGAGCCGGGGTCAGAACGGGTTGAGCTTGGACACCAGCCGCGAGAGCCAGCCCGGGCGCTGCTGCCCGGTGAGGTCGCCGCGGCCCACGAGCTCGATCTCGGCCTCGGCGATCCGGGTCGACGACACCGTGTCGTCGGGGCGAATGTCCGCCGGCCGGACGATGCCCGAGACGTAGAGGTGCTGCTCCTCGTGGCCGATCATCACGACCTTGGTGCCCTCGACGAACAGATCGCCGTTGGGCAGCACCTCGCGGACGCGCACCGGCAGGGTCGCGGTCAGCTTGCCCTTGCGCTGGATCTTCCCGCCCCCGGCGAACGTCTGCTCCGACTCCGCGCCGAGCAGCGCCGCGGGATCGACGTCGGGCAGCTTGCGGGCGACGGCGCCGAGCAGGCCGACCGCCGGCATCCCGATCTCCGTCGAGCTCTTGCGGTCGAGCTCGGTCGAGTCGTCGCGGGACGCCTGATCGGCCTCCTCGATCCGCACGACGACGATGTCGCCGACGTCGCGGGCCCGCTGATCCTCCCACAGCCCGCCCTGCCCGCGCGCCCACAGGCTCGCGCCCTGCGGCCGCGACCGGCCGGCGTAGTCGCCGGCCTCGAAGCTGCGCCGCTTCGGTCGATACGGGGTGATGTGCGTGACGCAGCCGGCGACCAGCGCGACGAGCGCGATCCCGACGACGGCCCTGCCGACGAGCGCGCCCCTGCCCCGCCGCCGGCCGCTCCCCCGCCGCGCCGCGGCGTCCGCGCGCGCGCCGCTCACGGCGCCCTCGCGTCGACGATCACGGTCGCGCGGTCGGCGAGGCGCCCGCGGAGCACGCGGCGGGTCGCGGCGACCCGCACCGCGACCGACGCGCCGATCCGCGCCTCGTGCTCGAGCGCCGCCTGGGCGGTGACGGTCACGCCGCCGCGCCGCACCACGACCGAGACCTCGGCCCCGCGCGCCACCGGCGGCGGCAGCGCGACGGCGGCGTCGGTGACGATCGCGCCGGCCGCGACGGCCGCGACGACCTGCTGGCCGACGAGGGCCGCGGGGTCGAGCTCGAGCGCGCCGTCGTCGCCCCGGGCCGCGCGCGGCTCGATCGCGACGTCGCCGGCCGCGACCACGGCGCCCGCGACGAGGGCGCGGCGCGCGACCACCACCGGGCGGCGGCGCGCCAGCTCCACCCGGACGCGCCCCGTGACCTGGCGCTTGCCCGCCCCGACCGTCACCTCGACCCGAGCCCAGCCGACCTTCGGCGCGCGCGCCCACGACACGACGACGTCGCCGCGCGCACGATCGAGCGCGCGCGGCACCTCGAGCTCGACGACGCCGAGCTCCGCGCCCAGCTCCGCGTCGAGCCGCGCGCGGATCGCGTCGGCGCCGGGCCCGGCGTGCGCGACCGCGCCGCCGAGCGCGACCGCGACCGCCGCGGCGGCGAGCACCCCGGCGGCCCTCATCCCAGCCCCGCGGTCTGCTGGAGCATCTCGTCGGCCGCCTTGACCACGCGCGAGTTGACCTCGTACGCGCGCTGGCCGGCGATCAGGTCGATCATCTCCTCCACGACCTTGACGTTGGACAGCTCGAGCGTGCCCTGCATCAGGCTCCCCAGGCCGTCCTCGCCCGGAGCCGCGGTGAACGGCGTGCCCGACGCGGTCGTCTCCATGAACAGGTTCTTGCCCAGCGCCGTGAGGCCAGCCGGGTTGGCGAAGCCCGTGAGCTCGAGCTTGCCCAGCTCGATCGGGGCCGGCTCCCCGGCGACGACCGCGGTGACCGTGCCGTCGGCGGCGATCGACACCGCCTGCGCCTCGGGCGGCACCGTGACGTCGGAGGCCAGGCGGTAGCCCTCGGTCGTGACCAGCCGCCCCTCGGCGTCGAGCTTGAACGAGCCGTCGCGAGTGTAGGCGATCCGGTCCCCCGGCAGCTGGACCGCGAACATCCCGCTGCCCTCGATCGCGACGTCGAGCGGGTTCCCCGTCTGGCGCAGGTCCCCCTCGGAGAACGTGCGCTGCGTGCCGGCGATGCGGACGCCCATGCCGACCTGCGTGCCGGTCGGCGAGCGCGTGTCGGGGCCGCTCGGCGCGCCCGGCGCGCGCAGCTGCTGGTACATCAGGTCGGCGAACTCGGCGCGCATCCGCTTGTAGCCGGGCGTCGACGCGTTCGCGATGTTGTTGGCGGTGACGTCGAGGCGCGTCTCCTGCGCCTCCATGCCGGTCGCCGCCGTGGACAGTGCTCGCAACATGGTTGGCTCCTGTGTGATGGTTGGCGGCGGGTCAGCCCGGACCGCCGAGGTCGCGCGCGGTCCGCGCGTCGATGTCCTGGTAGCGCTCGATCATCCGGTGCAGCGCCTCGTAGTTGCGCGACACGCGCACGAGGTCGACGACGCCGCGCACCAGATCGAAGTTGGCCTGCTCCAGCGCGCCCGACACGACCTCGACCTCCGGCCCGGCCGGGCGCGCCTGCCCGGTCGCCTCGAACAGGTTGTCGCCGACGCGCGCGACCTGCCCGGGCTCGAGCTGGACCAGCTCGAGCGCGCCGACCGCCGCGCCGTCGACCTCGACGGTGCCGTCGGCGCCGATGACGATCGCCTGCGCGCCCGGCGGGATCGACACGGTGCCACCGCCGGCGGCGCGTACCGGCTGCCCCGCCGCGGTCACGAGCGTCCCGTTCGCGTCGGTGCGCAGGCTCCCGGCGCGGGTGTAGCGGACCCCCTGCGAGGTCTCGACCCCGAGGTAGCCATCCCCGACGAGCGCGACGTCGAGCGCCCCGCCGGTCTGGCGCAGCGCGCCCTGGCTGACGTCGGTGCGGCCGCCCGTCGCGCCGACGAACGCCATCGACGTGCCGTCGGCGCGAGACATCACCTGGTGGAACGCCACGCGCTCGGCACGGAAGCCCGCGGTGGTGGCGTTCGCGACGTTGTTCGCGGTGACGTCGAGCGCCTCGCTCTGCGCGACCGCGCCCGCCACCGCCGTGTAGATCCCGCCGCTCATGGCTCCTCCAGCGTGCTGCGCAGCCGCGCCATCGACCGCGCGTGGAGCTGGCACACGCGGGACTCGGTCACGCCGAGGATCCGACCGATCTCGGCGTAGCTCAGCTCCTCGACGTAGTACAGCGACAGCACGAGCGCGTCGCGCTCGGGCAACGTCCGCAGCGCCGCGGTCAGCCGGCCCGTGAGCTCGCGGCGGGCCGCGCCCTGCGCGGGATCCGCGCGGTCGCCGTCCTCGGCGAGCGAGTCGGCGAGCACGCCCTCGAGCGGCACCGACGTGACGTGGGTGAGGCCCTCGAGCTCCTCGACGTAGTGGGCGAGGTCGACGCCGAGCTCGGCCGCGACCTCGGCGTCCTCCGGCTCCCGCCCCAGCCGCGTCGCGAGCGTCCGGATCGCCTGTCCGACCTTGCGGCTCTGGTTGCGCGCGCGCCGCGACATCAGGTCACCGCGGCGCAGCTCGTCGAGCACCGCGCCGCGGATCCGCTTCTCGGCGAACGCGACGAACGGCTGGCCCCGCGCCTCGTCGAAGCGCTCCGCCGCCTCGGTCAGGCCGACGAGCGCGGCGGCGACGAGGTCGTCGCTCGCGACCGAGTCGGGGACGCGCCGGCCGACGCGCAGCGCGATGCGGCGCGCCATGTCCACGTGCTCGAGGATCAGGCGGTCGCGGTGCGGGGCCGGCGCCTCCTGGCGGGCGTAGGCCTTCATGCCTCCCCCCCCAGCAGGAACCCGGCGAGCGGGCCCACGGCCGCCACCGGCGTGGCCAGCCCGTCGAGCGCCCGCGCCAGCCGGACCAGCGCCCGGCTCGCCGGGCAGTCCGGCCGGTACAGCACCACGGGCTGGCCGTGGGCCGCGGCCTCGGCGAGCGTCGGGTCGTGCGGCACGGCGGGCAACGCGACGACCTCGATGCCGAGGAAGCGGTCGACCAGCACGCGCAGCCGCGTGAGCACGTCGTCCGCCGCGGCCGGCGTCGCGACGTCGTTGGGGACGACGAACACCCGGCGCACCCGCTCGCGCTGGGCGAGCACCTTGATGCACGCGTAGGCGTCGGCCAGCGACAGCGGCTCGGGCCGGGCGACGACGACGACCTCGGCGGCGGCCCCGGCCAGGCCGATCGCGCCCGCGCCGATGCCGGCGGCGGTGTCGAGCACCAGGCTGTCGAACCGCGGCGCGAGCCCGGTCAACGCCCCGAACAGCCGCGCCCGCCCCAGGTCGTCGAGGTTGGCGAGCGCGAAGCTGCCGTTGAGCGCCGGCAGCAGGTGGATGCCGTGCGCCGGCACGAGCACGTCCTCGACCGGCGCGCCGGCGAACACGTCGGCCAGGCTCTTCGACGGCGCGACGCCGAGCAGCAGGTTGAGATCTGCCATCCCCGCGTCGCCATCGACCGCGCACACGCGCGCCCCGCTGCGCGCCCACGCGACGGCGAGGTTGATCGCGATCGTGCTCTTGCCGACGCCGCCCTTGCCGCCGGTGACGGCGACGACGCGGCGGCGGGTGTTGTTGATGGGGGTGATCCCCGTGCCGTGCTGGCGCAGGGTGGCGGCTTGGTCACTCACGCGGCGATCCCTTCTCCGCCGCGCTCGGCGAGCGCGGTCAGGCGGTCGACCGTCGCGTCCTCGAGATCCTCGGGGACGCGCTGGCCGGTAGTCAGCCACGTCACGGGCAGCTCGAGCCGCGCCGGGGCGCGGACGAGCTCGGGCGACGCGGTGGCCTCGTCGCACTTGGTGTACAAGAGGCGCGCCGGCCCCATGCCCCGGTGGCGCGCGACGATCTCCTCGAGCTGCTGCGGCGGCGTGGCGGCGGCGACCGCGAGGTGGACCTCGAGGTCCGCGCGCCCCTCGAGCGCGCGCTCGAGCGCCCACAGCGCGGCGCGGTCGCGCGGGCTGCGCCCCGCCGTGTCGACGAACACCTGCTCGCAGTCGCGCAGCCGGTCGAGCGCGCCGCGCAGGCCCGTCGGATCGTCCACGAGGTGGAGCGGGACGCCGATCAGATCGGCGTAGGTGCGGATCTGCTCCGCGCCCCCGACGCGGTAGTCGTCGAGGCTCACGAGCCCGACGCGCCGGCGCTCGACCAGCGCCGCGCGCGCCGCCAGCTTGGCGACCGTCGTGGTCTTGCCGACGCCGGTCGGCCCGACCAGGACCACGACGCGGCGCTCCGTCGGGGCGACGACCGCGCGGCCGTGAGGCACCGGGGGCGGCTCGACGCGACCGGCCGCCGCGAGCGCGACGCGCAGGGCGGCGACCTCTTGCCCCACCTCGCCGAGCGGGCGGATCAAGGAGCGCAGCGACCGCAGCTCGGCGCGCAGCGGCGCGATGATCCGCTCGACGTCGGCCTCCTCCAGCGACGGCGCGGACGCCGGTGACGTCGCGGCCGACGCCGACGCCGACGCCGACGCCGACGCCATCCGCCCGGTCGTCCGGCCGGATCCCGGCCCGTAGGCGCGCGGCGCGCTGTCGACGAACGCCGGCGTCGTCGCGTCGGGCTCGTCCACGTCGATCGCCGCGGTGACCTCGACCTCGGCGCCGAGCACACCCCGCCGGATCTCCCGGCTCGCGACGATCAGCGCGTCCGCGCCGAGCTCGCGCTTGGCCTCGGCGAGCGCCTCGCGCATCGTCGCGGCCCGGTACTTGCGGATCTTCATGGGCTAGCCTCCTTGAGCGGCGGCGCGGCGACGACGCCGCGCGTGACCATCGGGACCGACGCGTCGAGCTCGCGGTACGACAGCACGGCGAGTCCGGGCACGTGCCGCTGCGCGATCGACGCGACCGCGCGACGGACGTCGGGCGACACCACCAGCACCGGCGTGTCGTCGCGCTCGACCGCCTGGCGGACCACCTCCTCGAGCTTGCCGACCAGCCGGGTGAGCACCTGTGCGTCCGCGCCGCGGCCGCCGCGCAGCAGCTCCTCGGCGCGTGGATCCAGCACGACCGCCCGCAGCTCGCCCGTGTCCCCGGCGTGGCCGGCGGTGATCGCGCGGGCCAGGCGCTGGCGCACGACCTCGGTGAGCTCGCCCGGATCCTTGAGCTGGCCGGCGTGGTCGGCGAGCGCCTCGAGGATCGAGCGGATGTCGCGGACCGAGACCCCCTCGGCCAGCAGGTTGCGCAGGACCTTGATCACGTCGCCCAGCGACATCAGGTGCGGGACCAGCTCCTCGACGACGCGGCCGTGCTGCCGCGCCGCGACGTCGAGCAGCTCCTGCGCCTCGCGGCGTCCGAGCAGCTCGTGGCCGTGGCGCCGGACGAGCTCGGTCAGGTGGGTCGCGATCACCGCGCCCGCATCGACGACGGTGCAGCCCGCGGCCTCCGCCCGGCTCCGATCGGCGGCGGAGATCCACCGCGCCGGCAGGCCGAACGTCGGCTCGGTCACGGCCTCGCCGGGCAGGTGCGACGTCGCCCGCCCCGACGGGTCGATCGCGAGCATCCGCCCCACGCGCACCTCGCCCTGGGCGACCTTGATGCCGGAGATCAAGACGCGGTACGCGCCCGGGCGCAGCCGCAGGTCGTCGCGGACGTGGACCGGCGGCACGATGAAGCCCAGCTCCTGCGCCATCTGCTTGCGCAGGCCGGCGATCCGCGCGAGCAGCTCGCCGTTGCGCGCGCCGTCGACCAGCGGCAGCAGATCCAGGCCGACGTCGAGGGTCAGCAGCTCGACCGGCAGCAGCGCCTCGAGCTCGGCCTTCTGCGACGCGGCCGCCGGCGCGCCCGCCGCGGCCGGCTCGCCCGCCGCGGCGCGCCCAGGCGCGTCGGCGCCCGCCGACGCCGTCGCCGGCGCGCGCCTGGCCTTCCACGCCGCGTACCCCAGCGCCGCGGCGAGCGCGCCGAACGGCAGGTGCGGCATGCCCGGGACGACCGCCAGCACGCCGATCAAGCCCGCCGCGATCACGATCGGCCGCGACCGGGTGAGGAACTGCTGGCTCAGCGAGCTGCCAAGCGTGCGGCCGGTCTGGGCGGACCGCGTCGCGAGCAGCGCGGCGCCGGTCGAGACCAGCAGCGCGGGGATCTGGGAGACCAGGCCGTCGCCGATCGACAGCACGGTGAACGTCCGCGCGGCGTCGCCGATCGCCATCCCGTCCTGCGCGACGCCGATGACGATCCCGCCGACGATGTTGATCGCGACGATCAGCAGGCCCGCGACCGCGTCGCCACGGACGAACTTGGCCGCGCCGTCCATCGCCCCGTTGAAGTCGGCCTCCTGCTCGACCTCCTTGCGGCGCTCGCGCGCCTGCACCTCGGTGATCAGGCCGGCGCCGAGATCGGCGTCGATCGCCATCTGCTTGCCCGGCAACGAGTCGAGGGTGAAGCGCGCCGTCACCTCCGAGATCCGGTCGGCGCCCTTCGTGATGACGATGAAGTTGATGATCACCAGGATCAGGAACACGACGCCGCCGACGACGAAGTTGCCGCCGATCGCCAGATCGCCAACGGACGCGATCACGTCGCCGGCGGCGTGCGTCCCCTGCGCGCCGCCGAGCAGCACCGCGCGGGTGGTCGCGACGTTGAGCGCGAGCCGGAACAGCGTGATCAGCAGCAGCAGCGAGGGCAGCGCCGACAGCTCGAGCGGCTTGTCGACGTACATCGACAGCAGGAACACCAGGACCGAGCCGACCAGCGCCATGCCGATCATCAGGTCGATCAGCGTGGGCGGCATCGGCAGGATCGCGAGCGCGACGATCGCGAGCACGGCGGCGGCGCCGGCGAGGTCGCCGTGCCAGGCGGTCGACCGCGCCGTCACCGCGCCCCTCCGGGTCGGGCGGCGGCGCCGGCGGCGCGCCGACGCAGCCGGTAGACGTAGGCCAGGACCTCGGCGACCGCCTGGAACAGCGTCGCCGGGATCGCGCGCCCTTCGGGGACGAGCTTGTGGAGCAGGCGCGCGAGCGGCGGCTGCGCGATCACCGGCACGCCGTGAGCGCGGGCGAGCGCGCGGATGTGCTCGGCGGCCGCGCCGCGGCCCTTCGCGACGACGACCGGCGCCGCGTCCTCGTCCGCGCGGTAACGGAGCGCGACCGCGTACTCGGTCGGGTTGACGAGGACGACGTCGGCGCCCTTGACCGCCGCGCCGACGCGGCGGCGCGCGAGCTCGCGCATGCGCTGGCGGCGGCGTCGCTTGACGTGCGGATCGCCGTCCTGCTCGCGCGCCTCGCGCTTGTACTCCTCCGGGGTCATCTTCATCCGCGCGCCGACGGTGCGACGGACGTGGAGGAGGTCGAGCGCGGCGAGCACGGCGAGCACGCCGCCGGTGACGATCGCGACCCGCCCGCACGCCGCGACGAGCACGCGCAGCGTCGCGGCGCCGTCCAGCGCCGGCGCCGCGGCGAGCCGCTCCAGCTCCGGCCAGGTCGCGACGGCCGCGGCGGCGAGCGCGGCGGCGAGGCGCGCGCTCGACAGCGCCAGGCGTCGCGCGATCGCCCGCGGCGACAGCAGCTCGCCCACGGCGGCGACCGAGGCCAGCCGCGACAGGTCGAACCCGGGGCGCTTGAGCGCCGGCGGCCAGCCGATCTGCCCGCCGATGGCCCCGACCGCCGCCGCCACGCCCACCAGCAGCACCGGCGCGGCCGCCGCGACGAGCGTGTCCTGGGCGATCCCGACCGTGCGCGGGACCGGGCGCTCCAGCTCCCCCAGCACGCCGACGAACATCGCGCGGCACGCCGAGGCGATCGCCGGCGCGGTGGCGGCCAGCGTCGCCGCCGCGGCCGCGAGCGCGGCGACGCCGACGACCTCGCGCGACAGCGCGATCTCGCCGCGCTTGCGGAACTCCTCGATCCGCTTCGGCGTCGGTGGGAGCTGGCGCTGGTCCTTGTCGGGCGGCGCGCTCATGGGGCCAGCACCTCCAGGCTCGCCACCGCGCGCCGCGCCGCCCGCGCGATCTCACCAACGGTCGCGGGCGCGCACGCGAGCAGCACCGCGATGCTGATCGCCGCGCGCAGCGGCAGGTCCACCGAGAACACGTTGACCGCCGGCGCGCCTCGCGAGCCGAGCGCGACCGCCAGGCTCACGACGGTGCCGGCGATGATCATCGGCGCGGCCACGCGCGCGGCCAGCACGAGGACCTCTCCCGCCCGCAGCGGCAGCTCGATCGCCAGCAGCCCGACCGAGCGCACGTCGGCGCCCGGCGCGGCGGCCACGCGCGCCAGCGCCTCGAGGCCACCGGCGCCGAGGAACGCCAGCGCGACGAGCGCGCCGAGCAGCCGGCGCGTCGGCAGGGCGTCGTCCCCGGTGCCCGGATCGATCTGACCGGCGAGCCCGAGGGAGCCCTGCAGCCCGATCACCTGCCCGCCGGCCTCGACGCCGAGGACGAGGAGCCGGGCGCCGAGGCCGGCGACGAGGCCGAGCATCACCTCGACCGGCACCACCGCGGGCAACGTCGCCGGATCGATCGGGCCGCGCACCGCGGCCCCCGCGGCCGCGAGCGCGAGCGCGACGACGGCGCGGATCGTCAGCGGCAGCGCGCGATCGCCCAGGACCGGCGCAGAGACGGTCAGCGCCGCGGTCCGCGCGAGCACGGCGAGGAAGCCCGCGAGCGTCGCCGGGTCGAGCCCGGGCGTCGCCGCGGTCGCCGCCGAGGCGAACATCGCGGCGGTCATGGCGCGCCCTCGCCTGCGCCGCTCGCGCCGAGCTCGCCGATCCGGGTCAGCGAGCGCCGCAGGTGCTGCTCGAGCTGCGTGACCATCCACCCGCCCGCGAGCGCCAGCACCACGATGAGCGCGGCGACCTTGGGGACGAACGCCAGGGCCGAGTCCGACAGCTGGGTCGCCGCCTGGACCACCGACACGACGAGCCCGAGCACGAGGGTCACGCCGATCACGGGCGCCGCGACGAGCGACAGCACGGCCAGCGCGTCGCGCCACAGATCGAGCATCTCCGAGGTGCTCACAGCGCCCCCCGCATCAGCGACTCGACGACGAGCCGCCAGCCGTCCACCGCGACGAACACCAGGAGCTTGACGGGCATCGCGACGACGACCGGCGGCATCATCATCATGCCCATGCTGGTGAGGACCAGCGCGACGAGCAGGTCGATCACCAGGAACGGCAGCAGGATCGTCAGGCCCATCTCGAACGCGGTCCGGAGCTCGGACAGCACGAACGCCGGGATCGCGATCCGCAGCGGGACGTCGGCGCCGGTCGCCGGGCGCGGCTCGTCGGTCATCGCGTAGAACACGCCGAGGTCCTCGTCGCGGGTGTGGGCGAGGAGGAACTCGCGGATCGGCGGCACGGCGCGGTCGAACGCGGCGCGCTCGCCGAGCTGCCCGTCGAGGTATGGCGTGACCGCGTCGTCAGCGACCCGGTTCATCGTCGGCGCCATCACGAACAGCGTCATGAACAGCGCGGTCCCGACCAGCACCTGGTTGGGCGGCGCGCCCTGGGTGCCGAGCCCGGTGCGGAGGAAGCCCAGGACGATCACGAACCGCGCGAACGTCGTGCAGGTGAGGACGATCGCCGGAGCCAGCGAGACGAGCGTCAGGATGACGACCATCTGCGCGCCGCTCACCGGGCCGCCGGACCCGACCGCCGGCGCGCCCGCCGCCGGGGCCGCCGGCGCGCCCGCCGGGGCCACCGTCTGCGCGGCGGCGACGCTCGCCACCGCGCACACGGCGACCCCGGCGAGGACGGCGATGCGGGCCGCCCGGGTCACGACAGGCCTCCCCGCGCGCGCAGCGCGGCGGTGAGGTCACGCGCCCAGTCGTCGTCCCCCGCCGGCGCCTCCGGATCCGCCACCGCGTCACGCGGGGACGACCCGCGCGGCTCGAGGCCACCGGCGACGCCGCGCAGGCGCACGATCCCGGACACCGACGGCGACGGCCGCGCGATCGCCGGCGCGAGCGTCGGCCCGCCGCGGCCATCGTCGTGGCGCTCCCACGTGTCGAGCAGCCGCACGCCGCGCCCGTCGACCGAGACGAGCAGCTCGCGCTCGCCAGCGCCGACCACGACGAGGCGCGCGCGGGGCCCCAGCGACATCGACGTCCGCACCGACAGCGTGGTGTCGGCGCCCTTGCCCGCGCGCGCACGACGGCGCAGCACGAACGCGGCGACCGCGGCCGCCGCGCCGATCAGCGCCAGCGAGCCCCAGGGCACGCCGAGCCCCCCCGCGCCGCCGCGCGCCCCTTGGGGCGAGGACGGCGCGCGGGCCGGGGGCGCGGGGGGCTCGGCGGAGATCGCCGGGGACGGCGCCGCGACCGGCGCGGACGCCGGCGTGACGCCCGCGGACGGCGCGGCGGACGGCGCGGGCGCCGCGGGCGCCGCGAGCGTCGTCGCGGCGGTGGCGGCGCTGGGGTCGCGGGGGATGAGGATCTCGACGCCGTCGGCGGTGGCGCGGACGATCGTCGCGCCCGCGAGCGCGCGCACCCGCCGCCCCTTGGTCCGCAGCTTGACCCGCAGCCGTGACGGATCGCCGCCGAGCTCCACCTTGCGCACGAGCGCGTCGCCGAGGCGGACGTGCTCGCGCGCGACCTCGTCGTCGCGCAGCGGGATGTCGAGGCGATCGGCGCCGGCCTCGACCGCGCCCGACGCCTCGACGCCTCGGACGACGATCGACACGTGGCTGTCGGACGTCGTCACCTCGATGGCACCGGCCGCGGCCGCGCCGGGCGCGGCGGCGATCAGCGCGACCGCGACCACCAACGCGCGGCCGCTCACGCGATCCTCCCGCGCGCCAGGCCGACGATCTCGACGATGCGGATGCCGTAGCGATCACCGACCGCGACCGCCTCGCCGCGCGCCACCAGGTGCTGGTTGACGCGGATGTCGAGCTTCTCGCCGGTGGTCTTGGCGAGCGTGATCACCGAGCCCGGCGCGAGCCGGCCCGCCAGCTCGCGCAGCGGCAGCTGGATCCGGCCGAGCTCGACCGACAGCTCGACGGGGACGTCGTGCAGCAGGTCCTCGACGATCGCGCCGGGGCGGAGCTCGCCCTCGCGCGGCACATCCGTGGGATCGTTCATGGCTTCCTCTCGGGGTTGGAGTCAGGCGCGGTGATCTCGATCGCGATCGAGCCGCCGCGCATCGCCGGGCGGCCGTGCGCCTTGACGACGCCGGCGCACGCGACGGCGACCGGCTCGTCGAGCGTGTGGTCGAGGGTGATGACGGAGCCCGGCGCGAGCGCCGCCAGCTCGGCCATCGTCAGCTGGGCGCGGCCGAGCTCGACGCGCACCTCGATCGGGACGCTGCCGAGCGCGGCCTCGATCGCCGCGACGGGGACGGCGGGCGCGTCGCGATCCGACGCCGGTCCCGCGAACAGCTCGGGGCGGCCGATCAGCCGGACCGTCCCCAGCGGCGAGGTCGAGCCGAGCCGGACGGCGAGGGCGACGTCGCCGTCGCCCAGCGCCTGTCGCCACGTCTCGGGCGAGGCGGCGCCGTCGATCGCGGAGGCCACGCCGAGCTCGTCCCGCAGCGCCTCGCCGAGCGCCGCCAGCAGCGCGCGCCCGACGGTCGCGAACAGCCGACGCGCGACCCGCGACGGCGGTCGCTCGGTCGGCGCGGCGAGCTCCGCCGACGTGTCGCCGAGCTGGCGCGCGACGAGCACTTCGATCAGCTGGCCTCCGACGACGACCAGGCCCTCGTGGTCGCCGACCCGCACGGTCGCGAGCCAGGCGTCCGAGGTCTCGGCGCGCACCGTGGCGCCATCGGTCGAGTCGACGCCCTCGACGGCGAGCGAGATCCTCGCCCCGGTGATGCGCGCGAGCTGGCGCTCGCACAGCCGCGCCCACTTCGCGCCGAGCTTGAGGCCGTTGGGGCGCGCGCGCTCGGCGGCGCGGCTGTCCGACACCAGCGCGACCGGCGTCGCGTGGACGTCGGGCGTCGCGACCGGCCGCGTCCCCGGCGACTGCGCCTGCTGGATCGCTTCCCGGATCGCGTCGAGC
Organism: Myxococcales bacterium; assembly: GCA_011526095.1. Lineage (GTDB taxonomy): Bacteria > Myxococcota_A > Polyangia > Haliangiales > Haliangiaceae > WYBA01. The sequence goes on from WYBA01000163.1 coordinate 17,654, forward strand.
TCGTCTGGCTCCAGCGTCGGTTCGGACACGAGCCGACGAGTAGCAAGGGCCCTGCCAGGCCCGACGCCCGCAGTTCAGGGCAGTTGCGCCGCGCGAGGTCCCACGGCGTCGGCGGCGTTGACGGTGGCGCCGTCACCGCTGGCGGGCGCCGTGTCGGCTGGCGCCGCGTCGTCTCTGCTGACGGGAATCGACCGCATCACGTGGATCTCGACGCGGCGGTTGCGCGCGCGGGCGCGGGCGCCGCGACCGCGTGAGACGGGGCGGGACTCGCCCAGGCTCACCACCTGGATGCGATCGACGGGGAACCCCTGCTCCACCAGGTAGTCGCGCACCCGCTCGGCGCGGCGCATCGCCAGCTGGTCGTTGTACGCGTCGCGCCCGCGGTGATCGGTGTGCCCCTCCACCACCAGGTGGGTCCAGCCCGTGCGCCCCACCCAGCGCGCGGAGAACGCCGCGAGCAGCCGCCGCGCGCGGCGCTTGATCCGGGCACGATCGCTGTCGAACAGCAGCCGCTCCTCGATGACCACGTGCCCGACCGGCTCCAACCGCCGCGCAGGCGGCGGGCACGCCACCGGATCGCAGCCGTCCTCGACGTCGCGCAGCACGTCGCCGTCGCGCGCGACCGCGTCGCGAACGACGTCGCCATCGCGCGCGCCCGCCGCGGCCACCGCGGCCGGCGCGCGC